>JAXDCU010000132.1:0-13043 GCA_034677645.1 Verrucomicrobiia bacterium | reverse complement strand
TGAATCTGAAAAGAGTGACTAAAAACGGCGCTCGTCATGGAGGCGTTCTTATCGGGAGTGCGTGTCTTGCTTTGCTTCTGTGGGGCGGCTGTGGGGGTGGTGAATCGAAGAACACAGCTCCAGTGGGTGATGACACGGGCAGAACGCCCTGGACCGTGGACATCGAGAAGATCACGCTAGAAAACACGAAGTTCCGCGCCACCCGGTGGACCGGCAAGAACTTACAGCTCACTCTCATGTCGCTCAAGCCGGGCGAGGAAATCGGCCTTGAACTGCACAACGACGTCGACCAATTCATCCGAATTGACCAAGGGCGTGGGCGCGTCGTGATGGGCCAATCTAAGGACGCGCTCTCGTTTGACAAGGAGGTTGAGAATGACTGGGCGATTCTAGTCCCCGCCGGGTATTGGCATAACCTGATCAATACCGGAAACACCGATCTGAAACTGTATTCGATCTACGCGCCGCCTCAGCACGCGCCCGACACCGTTCACGCCACATCGGCCGAATCCGAGGCGGCCCATGACCATTGAGGCACAGTCGGGTCTCGTTCGGAGGTATCGTTCCCGCGTTGTTCAATTCCAGCTTGAGCTGAGCTCGTGTACCAAGGGCTGCAGCTTGCCCCGGCAATCTGACCGGCTGGGACGTGCTGCGGTCGAAGGCGTTGGTTGCAAGTCTAACGTTCCGCGACCGGGCAGTGTATCCCGAGGACGCCTTCAAGCAGGGTCCTTCGTGAACGATACTAGTACCAACGCATCAGACATAGAGCAAACATAGAGGACATTCGATGAAAGAGAACGTGGCCCGTCGCAACTTCCTTACCATCGCCGGTGTCGCCGCCTTGGCCGCAAAGAGCTCGTGAGAGTACTTGTCGTCGAAGACGAAAAGAAGATCGCCTCCTTTGTTCGCAAGGGACTGGAGGCGCAAGGCTTTGTGGTGGAGGTGTCGCATAACGGCGACGAAGGTTACACCCTGGCCACAAGCCGCCCTTACGACGCCGTGGTGCTGGACATAATGCTACCAGGCCGCGACGGCTTGAGCATCCTCCGCAATCTGCGCGATAGGAATGTCCCGCTGCCAGTCATCCTGCTGACGGCGCGGAGCGAGCTCAATGAACGATTGGAGGGCCTGAACCTGGGCGCCGATGATTACCTGACCAAACCGTTCTATATCGAGGAACTGATCGCACGCATTCGGGCTGTCACCCGGCGTGCGGCGGGCACAACGCAAGGAATCCTCACCGTTGGAGACCTGTCGATGAACCTGTTGACCCGCGAGGTCAAACGCGGCGGAGCCGCCATCGAACTGACGCCCCGCGAGTTCACGCTGCTCGAACACCTGATGCGTTCTCCGGGCCGGGTGCTCACACGGGCACAAATCTGTGAACAGGTGTGGGACTACGACTTCGACCCGGGCACTAACCTAGTCGATGTCTATGTGCAGCGATTGCGAAAAAAAGTGGACGCCGAGGCATCCGTGAAGTTGATTGAAACCATCCGCGGCGTGGGCTATCGCCTTAGACCGCAGCCATGAAACTGGGCTCCTTCCGACTGAAGATCGCGCTGTTGTCCGCGCTGATTTCAGGTCTCGTTGTGGGCGGTTTCGGTCTGGCGACTTGGTACTTGCTTTACCGGCAGAAGCTGGAAGCGGTGGACACTGAGATTCGGTCGCTGGGCGCGCGTCATCCAGGTTGGTTGGTCAGAGGCGGCGGTTTTGATCGGTTCCAAAGCTCGATGGAGTTCATTTTTGGTGAGGAACACAAAGGCAAGATTCTCCTCCTCGTCAAGGATGCGAAGGGCCAGAACCTCTACGTGTCGCCTGATTGGCCCGAGGAACTGAACCCCGACCAGATCGACTGTTCGCTTGCGGACGATCCAAGACAGCGAGCGTACTCGGCCACGAATTCCCCTTCTGTGTCGCGTGGTCTTCCGTGGCGATCGGGTGGCGGGTCAGGGCGCGGTGGGATGGGGCGGGGCCCAGGCCCTGGGGGCGGTGGGCCTGTCGTCTTCACGAAGGTCCCCCGGTTTTTCGCGATGCAGGCCGGCGGGTCGGCGTGGCGTTTCGGCGTGATGGGCAACAACGAGATGCGCCTCGTGGTCGGGCTGAACTGCGATCAGGTCAAAACCGAGTTGAACTGGATGCGGAATGCCATTCTGGGCGCTTTGCCCGTCGCGCTGTTGCTCGTTGGCGGCGGCGGCTGGGTTGTCGCGGGGCGCGCTTTGCATCCGTTGAACACGATCGGCGAAATGGCTGAAGGCGTGACGGCGAGCGGCCTGGACCAACGCATCCCATCGTCCGACGCAGACGCGGAAATCTCGCGGCTTATTCGGGTGCTCAACGGGATGATGGACCGATTGGAAGCGAGCTTCCGCCAGGCAACGCGGTTCAGTGCCGACGCATCCCACGAACTGAAAACGCCGCTCGCTGTCATGCAGGGTGAACTCGAGAACGCGCTCCAAGCGGCTGAGCCTGGCTCGCCGGCCCAGCAAGTTTTCAGCAACCTCTTGGAGGAAACACAGCGGCTCAAACGCATCACACGCGGTCTGCTCCTGCTTTCACAAGCCGATGCCGGACAGCTCAAGCTCTCTCTTGAGCCGATCGACTTGAGCGCTGAACTCCACGAAATGGTTGAGGACGCGCGCGTCCTAGCATCCGATTCCAATCTCAGGTTCGATCTCGGCATTCAGCCTGGCATGAGGGTCCAGGCCGATCGCAGCCTTTTGCGGATGGCGCTGCTCAACTTGCTAAGTAATGCCGTCAAGTACAACGAAACCAACGGTTCGGTCGGTGTTACCCTCGCGACAGACAACGACCAGGCGGTCCTCACTGTCCGAAACAGCGGACAAGGCATACCACTGGCCGATCAATCGAGAGTCTTTGAAAGGTTCTTTCGCGCCGACCAGACGCGTGGTCGGGCGAAAGATGGCCTTGGCCTTGGCCTGAGCCTCGCGCGTGAGATTATCCACGCGCACCGCGGCGAACTAGTCCTCAAGGAGAGCCGCCCCGGCCACACATGTTTTGAAGCAAAGGTCGGACCTTTGCTTCGCGACTGAGGCCACGGATTAACTCCACAGCCGAGAGCGGACACGACAATGCTCATGGAAAGGGGACGCTGCGCGGAGCGACGTCCCCCGCTCTTTTACTACTGGCGACCGCGTCCCCGCGGCGCATTGCCCAGCGGGCAAGTGCCGTCGACGCCGCGGGGACCAGTCCCGTCGCGCAATCCCTTGCCTTGCCCCTGGCCGTTGCCCCATCGCTTGCCTTGCCCTTTGCCCTGACCCATGCCCGGACAATCCGCACGCGGGCCGCCCCGCGGACACACGCCGCCGTTCTTTTCAAGACACGCTTCCTGCCGAGCCGCGCGCTCTTCATTGGATTGCGGCGGGCCGCCGTACCCTTTGCCCTGACCACGCGGACCATTGCCAGTTGAGTTCTGTGCGAATGCCGTCCCGGCGGCGAGCACGGTGCCGAGGGCTATCGCTGAGATAATGCTGAGTTTCATCACTGTTTCCCTTCTTTCGTTTCTTTTTGTTCTTGGTGGTCTGGCGCCACCTGTTGCGCCTTTCCAGAGGTAATAGACCACGCGAACATGAAACGCAGACCCTGTTTCAGATTACAGTCTTGTCATGAACCACTGCGTCGGTCAACGCCTCCGCGCGCACCAAATTGAGCATTGGCTCATCAACCATGAATGGCGTTCTGGCGGGGGTCCCAGGCATGGCGGGTGTTGAGTGCGCCGGCCAGGCGAAACGGGGATAGCGCCTTGCTCGTTCGTAGGAGTCGAGGTGACGAGACTCACTTTGAAAACAGGAGATTTGAGACTCCTCACGTCGTCTCCTACAAGATTCCCATACAGCTTGTCGCAGCCGAGGCTAATGCCACGAGCGGAGAGCGGGCACACGCTTCGAGAAGCTCATTCGTTAGCCATTGCCAAACTTTGGTGCATATGCACTGGAATTTGGCAGTCGAACGGCTCCAGCTTCCGAGGAGTGCGCTAGACAATACAGGCGCCCCAGTATGCACGTTACTGTCCAGACCGTGAGAATGCCGCGAATGCTGATCGTTAGGGGCCGAGTTCATCTGGAGCGTCGGGGTCGATATCCTCGATCTCCTGACGGAAGCGGCGTGAAACACGCGGCCTGATGAAACCGTAAAGCAAGTAGAATGTGAAAATGAGGGGCAAGATGACCGGCAGTATCCTCTCGCGCAGGACCAGAATCAGTCCGACAAAGAGCGTGGCAACGACGAGCTTTCCGAACGGACGCTGCACGCTGAGGTTGATTGACTTGAAAGATGGGTACTTGACTTCGCTGATCATCATCACGGACAGAAAGAGCATGATGACCGGCAACACATACCGCCACCGATGCCACGGGAAATCCCGATCGTCATACCACATCAGAAACAGGGTCAGGGATGCAACAAGCCCAGCGGCGGCTGGGATTGGGAATCCCAAAAACTCGGAGCCGCCGCCTCGCCCCGGCAAGCCAGCCAGGCAATTGTATCGGGCCAGTCTGAGGGCGCCGCTGATCAGGTAGATCGACGCGATGAACCAGCCAATTTCCTGGTGGTTCACGAAAACGTCTTTCAAGACTATCCGATGAACCAGAAACGCCGGCGCCACGCCAAACGATATCAAATCGGCAAGAGAATCAAACTCGCGGCCAAAGCAGCTTTCCGATCCGCCCCACCGCGCCAAGCGCCCGTCCAGCAGGTCGAAAATACACGCCAGCAGAATGAAAAACAGGGCGTAGCGGATCGCGCTGTCGTACGTTGCGGCCTCCTGATTGGCCTCGACTATCTTCGTCAGAGCCACAAAACCGCAGAAGAGGTTTCCGGCGGTCAACAGATTGGGCAGAAAGTAAATCTTCAGCCGGGACGACGGCGAATCGGGTTCAACTGTCGGTGGCGCGGGCTCAGACATGGCTTGTACTCCTAATGGCGATTCTTGTGGCGCCCGCCCGAACACGATCGCCCAACTTCACCGTTACCTGGACCGTGGGGGGCATATAGACATCCACACGTGATCCGAATTGGATGGTCCCAAGGCGGTCGCCGCGGCCAAGTTCATCGCCCGGCTGCGCCCACACCACTATCCGGCGTGCGATCAGTCCAGCGGTCAATCGAATTCCTATTTTCTCTCCTGGCCGTTCACTGGACTCGACGCCCAGGATCACGTGCTCGTTTCCGGCTGCCGAATCGGCGCGCATCGCGCTCAAGAACCGGCCTGGTGTATGTCTGTGGAACACAAGCCGGCCAGCAACCGGGCTGCGTTGCACATGGACATCGAATATCGACATGAAGATCGACACGCGGCGGCAACGGCCACCTGGGTACTGCGTCCTATCAACTTCGTCTATCACGTCAACTTTCCCGCATGCCGGTGAGAGGATCGCTGCCGGGTCCGACGGCGTGATCGGTTCTGGGTCTCGGAAGAAATAGAGAGTGAAGAGACTGAATACCGCCCACAGGAGCATCAGGAGACCTGCTGCTTGAACGATGAGCGGACCAAGCAGTCGAGCCAGCGTCCCAGCGAGCATCATGGCCAGGATGAGAAACAGCGTCCAGTACACCAGCTTCAACGCTGCCTGCGTGGACTTGCCTGCATGTCGCATGGGACCATCCTACGCCAGAATTGCCCGTTGAAAAGGCGATTATGGTCGCTGCGTGTAGCGGCCCAACCTCGCGATGTTCAGGCGGTCGACGCCGGAGGTTCTTCGACCTGCGCGTACAGTTCGAGCGCGTCGAGGACCTTGGCTTCCATGATCTCGCGCCGGATTTGGCCCAGGGCGTTCTGCTCGTGCAGTTGGCGCACAAGTTTGTCGAACTTGATTTCGTAACGGTTGGCCAACTGCATTATTCGTTGCTCCATTTCTTGCTGCGTAACCTCGATCTTCTCCTGTTCGGCAATCCGGTTGAGCACGATCGTCGCCTTGATCCGCTCGCGAGCACTGTTGTTGGCCACCGTGTAAATCTCGTCTTTGCGCTCGTCTATCGCCTCTTTTGGCACACCGCGCTCCTGGTTCGCTCGCACGATGTCGTACACGGCGTTGCGAGTCTCCGCTTTCACGAGGTCCTCCGGAAGATCGCATGCCACCCTCCCCAGGAGCGTGGCCACTAGTTGATCGCGCACGCGGCGCTTCTTGTCGGCTTCGAGCTGCAGTTCAAGATCCTTGCGGACGCCCGCTGTGAGCGTGCCGAGACTGTCGGCACCGTAGGCCTTGGCAAGTTCCTCTCCGATTGGAAGGATTGTCTTCTCCTTAACGCAAACCACATCCACAACATATACTCCTGTCCTGCCTGCCAACTCCTTGACGACGAAATCAGCCGGGAATGTCACCGTCACGGTTCGTCGTTCTCCCGCGACCGCGCCGATCAGTTGCTCGGTGAAGCCCGGCACGAACTCGCCAGCGTCGACGTGCAGCCAAAAGTCCTTCTTCTCGGTCAAGCCGCGTGCTGTCGGGGCGAAGTCGGTAACAGGCTTGCCATCGCAGGTGCCCGTGTAATTCACCACCACGTAGTCGCCCGTCTGCACGGGGCGTGCGCGGTCTTCGTATGTTGCCCGCTGCGCCCGCAAGGACTCGATCGCCCCGGCCACGTCTTCGTCAGTCACTGACCTTGTATCTGGCCGGACCGGCAGATTTCGGTAGTCAGGCAGTTCGAATGCCGGTTCGGTCTCTATCGAAGCGGTGAAACTCAGCGGTTTCCCCTCCTCGAGCGTTC
This sequence comes from Verrucomicrobiia bacterium, assembly GCA_034677645.1. Classification (GTDB taxonomy): domain Bacteria; phylum Verrucomicrobiota; class Verrucomicrobiia; order Limisphaerales; family J093; genus JAAYVR01. Next base: position 6,320 of record JAXDCU010000132.1, on the reverse strand, counting down.
CTTCTTCGATGTCCGGCTTGCTGATCGGACGCACCTTCTCCTGGCTGACCGCCTTCCAGTACGCATCAGGGATAAGCTTCCGTTTGAGCTCGTCGTCGATCTTGTCCTTGAAGGTTCTCAGGACGACCTGCCGCGGGACTTTGCCGGGCCTAAAACCTGGCAGATTGGTCTTCCGCATGAACTCACGAATCACGACCTCGCGTTCCTTATCCACTTCCTCGGCCGACAATTCGACGCGCAGAAGCTTCTTGCACGGGCTCAGATGTTCTATTGAGGTATTCACACAAAACCTTTCGCCAACAAGCAAACAGGCTCTCCTCCTCTCCAGCGACGGAGGCAGCCACACGTTCGACCGCAAAAATTCATGATGGAACCAAGCCGCTCCTGCGTCAAGGACCCTCCCAAATCCCAAATCATCGCAACGGAAAAGGAAGCTATGGGGGAAGCGCATAAACCGAGCCACACCATCACAATTCGGCGGTATCTGAGTTTCTGTCGGCGGGGTCGTGCGCGGGGTGGATCACCAGTATTAGACCTGCAACAACGGTTGGCGCGGATTCCGCGACGGGAACAGCCAAGGCATCGGGGGTGACCACGAGGAAAGACCGCCAACGCCGGGACTGTCGTAGGGTGTTCGCGGACTGGCACTTCAGTAGGATTCGCGGACGCGGGTGAGGCGGTGGCCCGATGCACCGGCATTGGGAATGGACCTGGTCGCCCGCTCCGAGCCACCGGCGCGTTCTCTTGCGCCATACTGCGGCTACAAGCCGCGCGTCGGGTCCTGACGCAAACCTTTTGATCAGGGGTCAGTCTGAAGGATCATCGTTACTCGACTTCCAAACTTTGATGCATACGCACGTGAGTTTAGCAACGACCAAAAACACAGCGCGGCCTAGCCGCAATCGAATAAGTCCATCGAGAGGACCGCGGAGGTAGCATTGACACGCCTGCGTTGCGCCGCGCTGTGAACTTCGTGGTGAGTTTAGGCGAAAATGTAGGTCAGTGCGCCAGTCCAGCTGGACCCGACCGTACACGGTTCTGTGCGCTCACTAAATCGGCACCAGCCAAATGGACTGGCGATCGTGCGCGGACTCGGTCGATGGTTCGCTCTTGCCCGTGCCTGACATACCACTAACCTTGGCGCATGAACGTTTTGGTGACTGGGGGAGCCGGATACATCGGCTCGGTTTGCGCTGAACTACTGCTCGAAGACGGACATGCGGTGACGGTGCTCGATGATCTCTCCGAAGGACACCGGGCAGCGGTCGACCCGCGCGCGCGCTTCGTGCGGATTTGCCTGGGCGATCGCCAAGAGACACGTGAAGCCGTGCTTAGACTGCGGCCCGACGCCGTGATCCATTTTGCCGCAAGCGCTCTGGTTGGAGAATCGATGCGCGATCCTGGCAAGTATTTCCGAAACAATGTCGCCGGCGGAATCAACCTTATCGACGCCGTCGTCGACGCTGGCGTGAGGAAGTTCGTGTTCAGCTCGACGTGCGCTACATATGGCATACCGGAGGGCGTTCCAATAACAGAGGACATGGCCCAGCGGCCAATAAACCCCTACGGAGAGTCGAAGTTGATGATCGAGCGCATCCTCCACTGGCACCATGTCGTGCATGGCCTCGAATTCGTGGCATTCCGCTACTTCAACGTCGCCGGCGCCAGCTCGCGTTTCGGCGAACATCACCGAACCGAAACCCACCTCATACCCCGCGTGCTGGCTGTGGCAGCGGGCAAGGCTTCTCACTGCGAAATCTACGGCACCGATTATCCCACGCCTGATGGCACGTGCATCCGCGACTACGTTCACGTCATGGACCTGGCGCGGTCGCACATTCAGGCGATGGCGCCTGGCGTCTGCGGTTTCTACAACCTGGGCAACGGGGAAGGCTCTTCCGTGCGCGAGGTAATACGTGCCTGCGAACTGGTCAGTGGCCAAACAATCAAGGCCGTCGAGCGACCGCGTCGGCCAGGCGATCCGCCGCGTCTTGTGGCTGCAGCCAGCAAAGTCGAGCGCGACCTGGGCTGGAAACCGCAAGTGCCGCGGATTGAGGATATAGTGAAGTCGGCTTGGAATTGGCACCGTGCGCACCCTGACGGCTATCCTGAAACATAGCCAAACTTTGATGCACCTGCATCAAAGTTTGGCAGAAGCTGAGCAACATGCTGAATGGCAACAAAGTCACTATGCGGCTCCACTGTACCGCCAAGAGGTGTCAGCCCAGATGTCATTGTTCGCCCCAGACCGACACTGGCGCTTGACAATTCAGACGTGTGTCCCAATTGCACTGGACTCGCGCCCAAATCCGCCGGGGAGAAACTGGCGGAGAGGGAGCGAATCGAACACTCCTACCGACGCAAAGCGCCGGCACAACGGTTTTGAAGACCGCGGGGGCCACCAGGCACCCATCACTCTCCATGCCGGGACCGACCGACCAGACCTGTTTCCATTCCTCGCCCAAAACCGCGAGAACGCAACACGCGATGACCGACGAACTCCGGACAATGCTTGCGCGAGCAATTGCAGCCGTGTCCGGTTCTGCTGTCAAGCCGCCCCGTGAACTCCAAATCATCCCCGTGGGTGGTAGCGCGCGTGCACTTGGCGCAGACGCTGACCTCCGACGTGAGTATATACTTCCGTTGTGCCTATGTTGGCGTGGCCTAGCAGTTCCTGAATAACACGAAGGTCCGCGCCGTGTTCGAGCAGGTGAGTGGCGAAACTGTGTCGCAACATGTGCGGCGTGACATTGCGGGCGATGCCCGCGCGCCGAACTCGCTTCTTGATCCGCAGCCAGAGCGTCACGGGCGCGAATGGCGTGCCTCGCTTGGTCAGAAAGACGCTGGCGGGCGAGCGTTTAGTGACCAGTCGAGGCCGCCCAACATCAAGATAGCGCCGCAACGCTTCAGCGGCCGGTCGGCCCACTGGTACCACGCGCTCCTTGTTGCCCTTGCCAATCACCGTCACATACCCGGCATCGAGATGGAGCTGTTCGAGCCGTAGCTGGCGGAGTTCGCCCAGACGCAGCCCAGACGCATACGCCAGTTCAAGAATAGCCTGATCGCAGAGGTCCGAGGGAGCATCCGACGGGAGTGGCTCCAGGAGACGTCCGATCTCATCGGCCGAGAGCGACTTGGGAAGGCGCTTCCAACGACGGGGCAGGCTGAGCTGCTCGGCGACATTGGTGGGCAACAGTCTCTCGGCTTCGCAGTAGCGATAGAAAGCGCGCAGTGCCGCGATTTCAAGATACAGGCTTTCCGAACTGAGTCGGCGTGTCGACTCGCGCGGCTCGCGGCTCAATGCGCGCTCGCGCTCGTGTTGGAGAAAAGCCATCAGATGGCTCAGCTCCACTGAGTCCCAATCGGGGAGTCCGTGGCCGGCGGCCCACGCCACGAAACGATCCATCTGGGTTTTGTATGTCTTTTGCGTGTGCTCAGCTTGGCCGCGCTCATGACGCAAGTGTTGAAGGAATTCCTCAACCAAGGCCTGCATCCGGTCTGTATGCATGTTGGATTCGCCGGAAAACAAGAATGCGCCCAACGGGGGCTTCAGAATCTCGCTTGTCCGGTTAGCAGTCGTCCAACTTTGTCCTTCCATGATCGAACCGCTGGGCGAGCCCCACGCATCTACGCTAAAGAACCGCCCCTGCTGGCAATGTTGTGCATCCCAGCACGCCAAACCCAGTTGAGTCAAGTCCTCAACGGAACCAGTACCGAAAGTCCATCAGTCTTTCTCGCGCCGGCGGAGGTTTTCGGCCCAGTAGAGCAGGAGCGCCGCCCAAATAACACCAAACGCGATCCGCCGTGATTGAGGGAATGGCTCGTTGTACGCCGCCACGCCGAGCAGCAGTCCGCATGTCGGCGAGACAAACTGCAGAATACCAATGGTGGCGAGGGTGACGCGTCGAGCGGCCGCGGCGAACAGGAGCAGTGGCATCGCTGTCACGACGCCTGCCATTGCCAGCAACAGCGTTGTTGTGACGCCGACATGCCCAAACGCAGCCTCACCTCTGACTTCCAGAAGCCCCAGATAGCCAACTGCCGCCGGAGTCAGAATGGCCGTCTCGATCGTCAGCCCGTGCAGGGCGCCGAGCGGGGCCAGTTTCTTGAGCAAACCGTAGGCGGCGAAAGACCCCGCCAGCACAAGCGCAACCCAGGGCGGGGAGCGGTGTGCAACCGTCAGGTAACCGACACTCAGCGCCGCAAGGCATATCGCCACCCACTGCAGTGGGCGGAGCCGTTCCCGTAAGAACACGACGCCCAATCCGACACTCAGCAGCGGGTTGATGTAGTAGCCCAGACTCGTATCCACGATGCGGTTTGCGTTGACTGCCCAGATGTAGGTGCCCCAATTGACGGCCAGCAACATCGCGGCCAAACCATAGATGAGGAGCGTGCGCCGTTGCCGTGCCGAGACGGCGAGACAAGACAAGGTGCCCCTGAGCCGGACGAGCCCCACGAGAAAAAGGAACGACCAGAATACCCGGTGCGCCAGTATTTGGTGAGCCGGCACATCCTGTAGCGCCTTCCAGTACACCGGGAGAAATCCCCAGAGCACGTAGGCTCCCAAACCGTAGACAACTCCAGCGCGTACCGCGGCCATTGTACAATTAGGTCGTTAACGATCTGACACACCCCAGAACCGCCCATGTACACTTCGGCGACCGTCGCCGCCATTGGACAAAACCCCACGCCGCCGCCGTCAACCAGTCGTGCCACCATCTGTTCACTTTCTGCAGTGTGTGAAAGATTTCAGCGCTGCGCAGCAGCGCCTCCGCGGCGCGGTGGAAAAAGTGGGGCTCCAGAGCCCTAAGCCTGTCGTGACAAGGCGGGGCGCGTTTGGTTGCGGCTGGGCCGCGCCGCGAGAAGTTTCTCATATGTTCATGGACCTCTGCCCCCACTGATGCCAAAAACAACGACCGAGTGGAAACACTTTCGCCAGGACAACCGACTTCCGATCAATCTCCTCCACTCACCACACTCGCGCAGCGCGGCCAGGCCGCGACCAAAGGGGCCCCACTCCGTACTGTGGTTGGAGGCGTGGGAACCCCTCTCGCCGCAGCGCTGCGGAGGAGGGATGGCCATGCGACCTCGGCGATCGTCTCGACCGGCGCCGTTCGGTTTCGACTTGGCCGCGCTGAGTTGTTGTGTTTTGCGGCTGAGGCCGTGTAGGTTTGGCCAGTCAAATGAGTTTGCGAACGACATTCACTCTCGAACTCGACGCCAGACAGGCAAACAAACTCGAGGCCTGGCTCAAGACAAACGGCTATGAGTTTCGGGTCGTGCCGCACGCGCGGTTCGCGGCCGGCAAACGCAAAGTCAACGTGGTCTTCTACCAGAGCGGGAAGCTGGTGGTCCAGGGCCCTGAAGCGTCGGAGTTTGTCGAGTTCGTGCTCGAACCTGTAATCCTTCAGCAAGCAAGGATTGGATACGAAGCCGTTCTGAACCCAGAGCTACTATGGCCGCGCATTGGGGTTGACGAGAGTGGGAAAGGGGATTTTTTCGGGCCGCTTTGCATCGCGGCGGTTTATGTCAACGAATCGGTGATAGACGCTTGGAAGGACGCCGGGATACGCGATTCGAAGCGAATTGGGAGTGACCGGCAGGTGATCGAACTGGCTCGATTAATACGGTCAACGCCTGGGTGTGTTTTCAGTGTCGTGCCTGTTGGAAATCCGGCATACAACCGCCTCCATGCAAATCTGGGCAATGTCAATCGCATTCTGGCGTGGGGCCACGCCCGTGCGATAGAGAATCTGCTTCTTCAGCGTCATAGGCTTGATCCGCCGCCCGTGCGCGTCATCAGCGACCAATTCGCGGCGAACACCGCGACGTTGAAACGAGCTCTAATGGAACTGGGGAGAACTATCGAACTCGTCCAACGGCACCGGGCGGAGGCCGACATTGCGGTGGCGGCTGCGTCGATCCTGGCGCGCGACGCTTTCGTGGCTGGCCTGTGCAAACTCGAAAAGAAGTCCGGCATCGCGCTCCCCAAGGGCGCATCGGCGGCAGTCGACTCGGCAGCGCGGGCGTTTGTCGAGAAACATGGATTGGCCCGGCTCTCTGAAGTGGCCAAGACGCATTTCCAGAACGCCCGCCGTATCGCCTCGCCACCCGATCTCACGGAGCCGATCAAATCATCGTCCGCCGATCAGACTCGCGAATGATGTTGGTAACCGATCGGCCGCGGCGGGGTAAGGCTCCAGCCGACCCCACCGAAATCCCACGGCGCATTGGACCGCGCTCCGCTGTGGATTAGGACTGCGATACTTGGATGAGGTATAACCGGCTTCGCGCCAATCCGGTTGCAAAACGGCGCA
>JAXDCU010000131.1:0-6529 GCA_034677645.1 Verrucomicrobiia bacterium | reverse complement strand
TACCGCCTCGACTCCCGATCTGGGCAAATAGACGTTGGAACGGATGATCTCGATGGCCTTGTCTTTCTTACCGGTGTCTGACAGGAGCCTCCAGTACGCCTGGTGATCGGTGAATCTGGTAGCGCCGCGGAGGAGGACGTGGTCGAGCGCCTGTTCATAGCCCCGGACATCGCGGCGCCGCTCGCTGACGAGCAACTGGAGACGGTTTGCCAGCAGCGAATGCCGTTCGTTTTGCATGGCCTTGTCGAGCTCCTCCTGTCCCGCCGCGGCTGTCTCCCCGTCGGTCCACCCGGCCAGGTAGGCCGCATGCAGGAGGCGAAGTTCGGGGTCGGTGGCCGCGGCGCTTTGTGCCTCGATTCGTGCCCAGCGAGTCGCGAACTGAGATGGATTTCGGTTAATGAGAAGTGCTCTGGCGTAGGCCTTCTCAAGCGCCGGAGACAATCTCTCTTGGCAGGTTGCGAGCAGGTGAACCACCAGATCGTCCAGGAGGAATTTCTCGTAGAGGCCAACCACAAGCTCAAGTTCAGCGGTGTTCGTTCGGCTCAGACGCAAGAGCCAGATGCTGTTCTGGATGGCTGATGTTGTCAGGTTGCGGGCGTCGCCGTGCAGTCTGATCTGCTGCAGATATTCGCGGACCAGTTCCAGATTCCCTGGATTGTTCGAGAGGGCCGCCCGCAACGTGCCGAGGCCAGCCTCAAGACGCCCAGCCCTGATATCCGCCTGAGCGGCCCGACGAAGAGCGCGAGATTGCCACAAGTCGAGAATCTTGACTCGGTGAACTGGTTTGAAGCCCGGTGGCGTGGACCGCCAGAGAGGCAAAAACACGAGCGTGGCGCCGACAGCCACCAGCGCCATGGCAAGAAGCACAAGGCGAAACCGCCGATCATACAGGAGCACTAACACGAGCTTCTCGAGTTCAGGAAGACTGGCGAACCGGGCGGCTACTTCGTCCTTCGACGGCAGATCGTGATGAGGTGCTTTTCTCATTCGCCGCGATGAGTTCCGCGGATTGCGACCAGCATGAACCAGACTTTCGACGCCGTCAAAGCGATAGGAATATGAATTATTGCTGTGTTTAAGAAGTCAGGCCTGGCGCGGGTACTCCGCGGCGCAACCAAAGCGTTTATTCTGGTCTGGCCCGTGGCGGCTCTGGGGAATTTGCTCTTACAATGTGGCGCGGTGTTTGTACGCAAGCGCGCGGCTTCGCGGTGAAGCGTCACACAAGAACGACGATTGCCCTGCAAATACAGGCTAATCTCTCGCTCGCGGTCTCTGTCTTTGCGACTGTTGGAGGCGCCGCGGACAGAGCCGCCTGTGTTTGACACTGGCTGGCGAATCAGGTAACAATCTCCACAGTTTCACGGCGAAAGGTTATGCGACCATACCGACCATCTTCCCGCCTTCTTGTGTGGGCTGCTGTTGGGCTCGTGGTGGCGGTCGCCCAGTCTGGCGACGCGCCCCCAGCGCCGGCGAAGGACGGCGTGGCGCTAGCCATTGTCTTCGACACATCGGGCAGCATGAAGGACGATGTGCCCGACCGCGGCGGACGCCCGACTCCGAAATACGTCATTGCCAATCGCGCCCTCCTCGCCGTGACGGAGCGCTTGGAAGCTTTTCGGAAGGGACCGGCTGCCGAAACCGGGCGGGAACTGTACGCAGGTTTGATCACGTTCCGTTCCGGGCGTCCTTTCGAGGAGATACGGATGACCAACTTCGTCCCGGATCGGTTCCGACGGTGGGCCGGAGGTTTTAGTGCGCCTCAAGGGGCCACGCCTCTGGGGGAGTCGATTCGGCTTGGTGCGCGCCGCGTTCTCGATTCGCCATTGACGCGCAAGCACGTTTTGGTGGTGACTGACGGAGTCAATACTGCCGGGCCCGATCCTGCGTCAGTGTTGCCCGCGCTGCGAAAGCAAGTTGAAAAACAGCAGACCGTTGTCGGTTTTCACTTTGTGGCTTTCGATGTCGAGGCTTCAGTTTTCAGTCCGTTAAAACAACTGGGGGCGACAGTGGTGGGCGCCGCTGACGAGCGACAGCTTGAAAGTCAGTTGCGGACCATCCTGGAGCGGAAGATACTCCTCGAGGAAGAGGAGCCGACCGATTCCGCCTCCGGAGCCATGAACCGCAAGTGAACGAAAGGCAGATACTCCATGTTTCGCGCGATCAAACGACTTTTCATCTGGCTTGGTCTGATGGCCGAGAAAGCGACCGAGACCGACGCGATCAATCAGGCAGTGGTTGAGCGTGGGATTCGCGACAGCAAGATGCGCGCTGACAAGGCGCACTACGCCAACGGCCAATTGGCCAGCCAGATCGCTCTCCTCAAGGAGCAGATCAAAAGGCAAACCCGCCAGAAAGATGAACTCGAAGGACTTCTCCAGGCCGCTGTCGCAGCCAACGACGAGGCCAACGGCTCCCACTTCGCGGAGCAACTTGCCGAGATGGAAGCCGATCTTGGCGAGAATCAGGTTCAACTCAAGAGCCTCGAAGACCTCTACCAGCAGAACACGAAGATAATCGGTCAAAGCCTGAGGGAAATCCAAAGGTTCCAACGCGAATTCGAAGGTGTCAAAGCCCGTGTTGCTATCAGCAGGTCGCTCGAGAACCTGGCCGCGATGATGAAGACTTCCATCACGGAGCTGCAAGGCATGATGGGCGGCGAAGTCAGCCAATCCATTCAGCAACTTCGCGAGTCGGCGGCCCGCGGCGAGGGCCAGATGCGAGCCACACTTGATCTGGCCAAGGAGATGGGCTCGAACATCCAGCGACAGCAAGAAGCGCGACAGGCCCGCGGCAAAGTGCTGTTCCAGGAGTACAAGAAGAAGATGGGGATGGTGCAAGCCGATGCGGCTGTTGCCACGGCGCCGGCTCCGGCCAAGGAAGAACGGCAAAAAATAGTCGAGTAGATTATTGGCACTAGCAATCCAAACGAAATCCTTCCATGAAAACTCGAGGCAAAGTCATTCTCACAATCCTGATCCTCGCCGTGGTGGGCTTTGGCGCCTACCGATGGTGGGACAAGATCGCTCCGACGGGGAGGCCAACAACGCCCTCAGTGAATCCGCAGGCGGTGAAAGAAGCGCTCCAGGCCAAAACGCCATCGCCTTCGGCGTCCGCTCCGGCGCAACCCGCTCCGGCCGCGGCGGCGCCGGCGGACATTACCAAGCAGTTGCTTGCCGGGGACAAGGCGGTCTCGCTTGTCGACGGCTCGGCGATTCCGCCGGTGGCTGGTGTGAGCGACTACGACCGGCCGATGAAAGACGGCAAACTGATCGTGCAGTTTCCGATCAATGTCTGGCCAGGTTGGGCGCCGATCATTGTCGCCAACAACGGCACGGCGGCGAACGAGGGCAGTGTGTTCTACCAGAAGCACGGCTTCTATCTGCAGCTCGCGATCGTCGACGACCCGGTCAAGGCGCGCGATCTCTTTGCCAGCGGGCACAGCCACGTTTTGTGGGGGACGCTCGACATGATCGCCTTGTTCGCGCCGGAGCTTGTCAAGGACTCGCGGACGGTTCCCGTTGTTTGCCAGCAGATTGACTGGTCGGACGGTGGCGACGGCGTGGTTTCGCGCGGTGACATCAGGTCAATCAACGATTTTCGAATGAAGGCGGGGCAACGGCGGAAGGTGGTGCTTGCGCAGAACTCTCCGAGCCATTACCTGATCATGTCGCTGCTTATTGACGCTGGCATCGATCCAGCCGAGGTGGACTTTAGATGGGCGGCCGACGCGCCCTCGGCGGCAAAAATCTTCGTTCAGGACAAGTCCTTTGACGCGTTTGTCGGATGGGCTCCCGACATCTACACCGTGTCCGAACAGGTCCCCGGCACGAGACTGGTGGTGAGCACGGAAAGCGCGAACCACCTCATCGCGGACGTATGGGCGGTGCGCAACGATTTCTATCGCGATCACCCTGACATAGTCGCTGGCCTCATTCGGGGCCTATTCGAAGGTATGGATCGCGTGCGTAAAGACCCAGCCGGAGCGGCGAAACTCATGGCCGCCGCGTTCAGCCTCCCAGCGGAGGATTGTGAGAAGATGATCGGCAAGGACGGCGGGATTGCCGACGGAGACGCGCACCTGAGTAACTATCGGGAGAACGTGAATTTCTTCCTAGACCCGCTCAATCCGGCCAACTTTGAAGTCGTGTGGAACCGAGCGTCGACAATCTACAAGTCGCTGGGTGCCATTGCAAACCCGGTGCCGCCCGCGAAGGTGAAGGCGGCCGGCATTCTGGCGAAGATGTCGGATGAGTATAGCAATGTCCGCGACCTGTCCCAGCCCACGTTCAAGCCCGGAATGCTGTTCAAACACGCTGAGGCCGACACGGGCGAGATTCTGACCAAGGCCGTGATTATCCAGTTCCAGCCAAACAGCGCGGTGTTGAACTCGGAGTACGACGCGAGCATACCCAAGACTCTCGATGAGATAGGGAAGCTGGCTGGTTCGTTTGGCAACGCGTACCTGGTGATCGAAGGCAATGCTGACGCGAGCAAGAAAGGCCTCGTTCCAGCCGACCTGGTGCGCCAGCTTTCTTATGACCGCGCCGATTCGGTGCGAAAGACCATAATCGACAAGTACAAGTTCGATCCGAACAAGTTCAAGGTGATTGGCAACGGCTGGGACAATCCCGTGGCCGGCTGCACTGACCCAAGCAACGTGGAACACAACAGAAGAAACCGGCGCGTCGAAGTCAAGGTGTTCCCGCTCGAAAGGGAATAAGGACGGTCCTCGGTCGTTGACACGGTGTAATCGCCGGTAACTGGTTGCCTTTCGGCTCCGCGTTGAGATGTCATGATCGGTTTCTTGCTTCTCGCGCTCGCGCTAGGCGGAGCAGTCACTCTGGCTGTTCGCGCAGCGCGGTTGGTAGTTCGCGGGGAGGTGTCTCGTCCGCGCGCGGTGCTTTTGACGTTTGTGTTTTGTGTTCTGGTCTTGGGAGGGTGGTGGTTTGTCACGCGAGGGGAAAGACTCGAAGACCGGATACTGACTCGGTTGATTCTTCCGAACCCCGTGGAGGTGCTGGAGGCTTTTCCGGCGCTGCATTTTCAACAGGGCTTGGTGCGCAGCGCTGGCACTTCGTTCGTGCGCGTGACGACGGGTTTCGTGCTCGCGGTGATAGTGGCGGTTCCTCTTGGGGTGTACATGGGCACATTTCCTTCGGTTGCGGCGTTTTTCCGGCCACTGTCTTTGATTGGCGCGTATGTTCCGATTGTTGTCTTCGTGCCGCTCACGCTGGCATGGTTCGGTTCGACCGAGGTGCAGAAGATCGGGTTCCTTTTCATTGGATGTTTCGTGGCTTTGCTGCCACTGGTCATAAAGACGACTGGCGATGTTCCGGCCTCGTTTCTGGATGTCGCCGTCACGAAGGGAGCCACTCAATGGCAATTGGTCTGGCAGGTCATTTTCCCCGTCGCTCGCGCGGACCTTTGGGATCACTTGCGCGGTGTCTATGGCGTGGGCTGGGGCTGGATAATACTGGCTGAGGTCGTTAATGCCGAGAAAGGGCTCGGTTACCTGATCTCGATTTCGGAACGGCGTGGCCGCACAGCCGAGATTTATGCGGTGATCATTGTGATTGTGTTGATCGCGATCGCTTGCGATCAGTTGTGGCGCTTGAGCGGTCGTTTGCTCTTCCCGTATCGTTATCGCTGACATGGCAAAGGCGCGTGAGCCCATTAACACTCAGCAAGCTCCTATTGCCCCCCCATCATGATTGATGCTCAGAGCCAAACCAGTCCGCCGACATCGCAATCCGAGGACCAACTGCCGGAACTGGTCAGGTTCAAGAACGTGACAAAGAGATTCGGGGAAGGGCCTGATGCTCTAGCGGCGATCGAGGATGTCTCCTTCGTCGTGCGCGACCTGCCTGGTTCCGGCGAGTTGATTGCCGTGGTTGGCCCTTCTGGGTGTGGCAAGTCGACGCTTCTTCGGATCATCGCCGGCCTCCAGCCGCACTTCCCGCCCACGAACGGTGAAGTTCTGGTTTGCGGCAAACCGATATCGCAGCCGGGAGCCGACAGAGGCGTGGTTGATCAGAAGTACTCGCTCTTGCCGCACCTGACCGTGCTCGACAATATCGCTTTCGGGCTGAAGTTGCGCGGCGTTCGGCGAGGCGAACGACGCGATCGGGCGCGGGAATGGGCGAGCAAGGTGGGCTTGGAAGGCTCGGAGGCGCACTATCCGCACGAACTGTCCGGCGGGATGCAGCAACGTGTGGCGATAGCGGCCACGTTGATCCTGCATCCGCGGGTGTTGCTGATGGATGAGCCATTTGGCGCGCTTGATCCCAGAATCCGTCTTCAGATGCAGGAGTTGCTCATCAGATTGTGGAGGGACCAACAGAGCACGGTGTTTCTGGTCACCCATTCGATCGAGGAAGCGGTTTATCTTGGCGATCGGGTGTTTCGCATGGCAGCGAGACCCGGTCGGCTTGTTGAGGTGTTGCCCGTTCCGCGACCGGATGCCCCGCCGGAGGTAATGCGTCGGCAGGCCTGGTTCTCTGACATGGTCGAGGACCTGTTGCGCCGTCTC
>JAXDCU010000130.1:0-3162 GCA_034677645.1 Verrucomicrobiia bacterium | reverse complement strand
CGCGCCTTTTGTCGACATTGCCAGCACGCGCGCCTTGACTCGGATTTCTTTGAAGTTCTGGCGTGCGCGCGCCGCGATTGGCCGTGCCAGGTCGGGATCGGCTCCGGTCAGAATGCTCTCGAGTGCCTCGACAATCACCACCTCGCTGCCGAGCGTTGCGTACACCGTGCCGAGTTCCATGCCGATATAGCCCCCGCCTATTACCAACAGCCGGCGTGGGACCTCTTCGATCTCAAGCGCCTCAGTCGAGGTCATTATCCGGGGGTTGCCCAGGTCGAATATCCTAGGCATGGCTGGCTTTGAACCAGTGGCGACGATGGCCTTTTGGTAGCTGACGAACTGCTGGCCCTGACTGGTTTCGACCCGGAGCGTATTGGAGTCTTCGAAGTGTGCGCGTCCAGCCAGCACACGCACCTGGCGTCGTTGGGCGAGTTGAGCAACGCCTTGTCCAAGGCGTTCGAGAATCGATTCTTTCCACGCCCGCAACACAGCAAGGTTCACCCGCGGCTCCTCGAAAGTGATGCCACGATGGGCCGATTCGCGAGCCATGCTGATCGTGTGAGCGGCATACAACAACGCTTTGGACGGTATGCAGCCACAATTGAGGCATACCCCGCCCAGGCGCGGATGGCGGTCGACCAGCAGTACTTGTCGTCCATGGTCGGCAGCGTAGAACGCAGCGGCGTATCCGCCCGGCCCGGCGCCGACCACAACGATTTCAGTTTGGGTTTTGTTCATGAGTGCAGAAAGGCCCGTAACACGGTCAAAGCCGAGCTGATTCTTCGTCGAACTCCTGCGCTGCTTTGACCAAGTCTACCATGAATCGCGCCGCTTCGGCTCCGTCGACAACGCGGTGATCATAGGAAAGCGCCATGGGAACCAGATGTCGTGGTTCGACACCGCCACCGCGCCAGACCGGCTTGAGCGCGCCTCGTCCGATGCCAAGAATGGCTACTTCGGGCAAGTTGATGATGGGAGAGAAATGCCCACCCCCGATGCCGCCCTGGTTCGAGATGGTGAAAGTGCCGCCTCTGAGGTCGTCGGCCGTGACCTTTCGTTCGCGGGCCTTTCGCGCCACCTCTTCCAGTTCGCGTGAGAGGTCGACAAGGCTCTTCTTGTCGGCGTCTCGGATCACCGGCACAATGAGGCCGGCCTCGGTGTCGACTGCGATGCCGATATGATAGTAGTCCTTGAAGACCAAGCTTTCGCCGGATGGGTCGAGGCTGGTGTTCAGGACTGGGTGTTTCTTCAATGCGAGCACCACGCAATGTAGCAGGAAGCTGGTAAGCGTCAGGCGTGTTCCTTTCTTCTCGTAAGCGGCCTTGTAACGCTCCCGCAGCTCAGTCACCCGCGTCAGGTCCGCTTCGTCATACTGTGTAACGCGGGGGACGGTGTGCCAGCTTTCCGACATTCGCCTGCTGATTGTTTGGCGCAATGGGGACATCGGTTTGATCGTTACCGGCCCCCACCTTGAGTAATCCACAGGCGCCACCGCGGCTTCGGCGCGCGGTGGGCGTGCCGCCTCGGAGCCAGCAGCCAGCTTTTGAAGCCGCTGGATGTACGCCCTGATGTCTGACATCACAACACGACCGCCTCGTTCGCTGCCACGCACGCGCGCGAGGTCGATGCCCAATTCCTTCGCCAGATGACGGATGGATGGCGACGCGGCGGGCGGGGACGCGGTCGGAGCCTCAACGTCAATATGATCCTCGACAGCTATCGCGGCGGTTTTGGAGACATCCGGTGTCGATTTCGGTGGAGCCTCGGCCGAGGAATCCTGGGCAGGTGAGGTGGCCGGGGTTGGCTCCGCGCCGGGCCCTGCCAATGTCAAGATGCGGTGACCGACGCTGAGTTTGTCGCCGGGTTTGACATGGACTTTCGCAACCGTGCCAGCGATCGGCGACGGGACCGATGCGACAGCTTTTTCGCTTTCGATCTCCAGTAGGGCCTGGTTTGTCGCTATAACGTCGCCTTCCTTGACGAACACGCTGACGACAACGCCAGAGTCGGCGCCTTCACCGAGATTGGGCAGTTTGACGTCCATAATCCAGATAATGTGATGAGGAAGCTTCAACGTCCCGGCACAAATGTGAAGAACAAAGTGCGGCTTTCATCGATACACTTGCGTGAATTGACGGCTTCTGGCTTGCTAATGAGGATGAGAATCAAAGCATGGGCCGCTCTGCAACGCGGCAAGCCGCTTAGTGAATGGTCGTACGAGTGCCCCCCATTAGGTCCGCATGAGGTTCTAATCCGCGTTGCCGCATGTGGTTTGTGTCACAGCGACATCCACATGATAGACAACGACTGGGCGCAGTCGAGATATCCGATTGTGCCAGGACATGAGGTCGTGGGCGCCGTGCTCTCAACCGGGTCAGACGTCACAGACCTCAAAGTCGGAACCCGCGTGGGCGTGGGTTGGCAGCGGTCGTCATGCCTTGCTTGCGATGATTGTCTGCGAGGCAACGAGAACTGTTGTGACCGAACTCGCAGTGTGATCGGCGACGGCCACGGTGGTTTTGCTGAGTGCCTGATAATGGACGGCCGTTTTTGTTTTCCTCTTCCGAATGGCATACCGACCGATTTCGCGGGTCCTCTCATGTGCGGTGGAATCACCGTTTACGGCGGTCTTCGCGCGGCTGGAATGTCGTCTGGACAGCACGTTGGGATTGTAGGAATCGGGGGTCTTGGACATCTGGCCGTGCAGTTCGCGAGCCGACTTGGCAATCACGTTACCGCGTTCACCGGGAGCGAGAACAAGGCAACAGAAGCTGTCGAGCTAGGCGCGCATCAGACCATCCTGCTCCGGAACGGCAAACCGTCCCAAAGGCCCTCCGAGCCGTTCCACCTTATCCTGAGCACGGCGCCGGTTGCACTGCCGATGGAACCTTTTCTCGCAATGCTGCGCACCGATGGCGCGCTCTGCCTGGTTGGCGTGCCAAACGAACCATTGACGGTACCCGCCTTTTCGCTCATGGCCAAGCGACGGCGACTTCTGGGCAGCCCCATAGGGGGCAGAGCCCAAATGCGCGAGATGCTCGAGATCGCGGACCGAATGCGTATACAACCCGTGATCGAGAAATTCCCTCTCGCGGAGGTCAACGCCGCCATTGCCAAAGTGAGGCGGAATACTATCCGCTACCGAGCAGTGATGACGGTTTG
>JAXDCU010000129.1:0-8290 GCA_034677645.1 Verrucomicrobiia bacterium | reverse complement strand
TCGAGTATCCCGGGGGTTTGTTCTTGACCTACGAATCCACTCTGGGCTACTCGTTCGATGGCGAGATGAATCTGTTCGTCGGCAGCGATTGCGCGATAATGCTCCGCGAGCGGCGCGCCTGGATGTTCCAGGAAATCGACGCTCCACAGCTCGGCTGGGAAATCAACGCCAGAAAAGAAACATTCTACAAAAACAGCGGCATTGTCTTGGCCGCCGGATACAGCAAAGAAACACCCAACCAGACAACTCCGCCTCCCGAAATCATCGATGAGAAGAGCCCGTTGCAGTACGCTCTCGAAGCTTTCCTGGTCAACTCCTACAACCGCCAGACTGCCGTGCGCGACTTCAACGCCGCTTACGATCCCGCCGATATCGCGGGGCTCAAGGAGTACTTGGCCGACATTGACAAGGCCCGCCTGCCAGCCGCCGGGTGGGCCGAAGGCTATGAGTCCGCTGTCTCTGTTATCAAAGCCAACGAGGCCGTCGTTCAGAACCAGCGTGTCATGGTGTCCCCAGAGCTTTTCGAGGTGAGTTGATGGCGGACCGCGTTCAAGGTGAGATTGGTGCTCCGGAATCCATCTCTCCGGTGAATTTCGTCGGTCTTGGCGCCATCTAAACGGTCGGAATGACTGCGCCGATGTCAAACATCAGGCAATGGCCTCTCCAGCTTGCGGTGGCTTTGACCGCCGCGGCCGTTGTTGCCGATGCCGCCGACGCCTTGCGGTACGGGGCGAGGCCGGGTGGATCGAAAGTTGCCATTGAAGGCACATCATCCATCCACGATTGGGTGACCGAGGGCAAGGTCATAGGCGGCTTTTTCGAAGTGGAGCCATCGTTCAAGACCGATCTCACGCTCAAGTCCGTCAAGTCTCTTGCGTCTGGGACTGGCGCTCCGAAGGTTGAAGTGTTCATTCCAATCACCTCGCTCAAAAGCACTGTATTGGCCGGTCGCCAGAGAATGGACGAGGTCATGTGCGAAGCCATGCGCGCGAAGGACCATCCCCGCATCACCTACAGAATCACCAGGATGATCGTCAAAGGCGCCGTGCATGAGTCTGGAACACCCGTGAGATTCGACACCAAGGGCGAGCTTCAGGTCTCAGGTGTCACAAACGTCATCGACATGGAAGTCGTCATGAATCGGCTGGAAGGCGACAGACTTAAGTTCGCCGGCGCCAAGGCGCTGAAGATGACTGATTTCAAGATCGCGCCGCCGGCCCCCAAGCTGGCGATGGGCCTGATTAAGACTGGCGATGACGTCACGATCAAGTTCGAGTGGGTGGTTGGCCTCAAATAACGGGGTCGACAGGATCGCAGCCTCGCCACGCGTCTGGTATTTTGCCAAGTGCGTTCCTGCTTTCAAATCGCCCCGTTTGGGAAATACTTCCATGGTCTATGCCGCACGACATCATCGACAACCGGGAGTTGCATTTGGCGGATGCCGTTCGCCCGCTGCTCAGCGAGTCAGTGCGTGCCCATTTTGCCGTCGGCTATTTCTTCCTTTCCGGCTTCAAGGCCATCGCTGACCAACTTGCCACCGTTCAGGAACTTCGCCTCCTGATACAGCGACGCGCTCCGGTACGACCGACTGTTCCAGTTCGTTCGCAGCTTGGACTTGCCAGTGGTGCTGCTGACCGCCACGCCGCGCAACAGCCGCGCCCGCGACATCCTGAATCAAATCCGCCTGTTCAACGCCGACGCGATGTACGCCATTTACGAAGGCGACGGCAAACGGCTCGAAGCCATCGAAGACGACATGGACAAGCAGGTTGATCTTGAAGTTCAGGAGGCTGAAGACCTGCTGCGCCGGATCAAGCGCCAGCAGCCGGAGCTTTTCGCCCGCATCACGTCCCTGCCCAATGCCATCCGCACGGCAAAACTTCTGGGGAACGCAGGCGCCCCGCCTGCTGTCGTCCACGCCCCCGCCGACGACAAGGCGGTGCCGGGAGGGCGTGACGCGAGGGCGCGTCCCGCCGCACCCGAGGGCGGGTGCGCTCCCCTGGTCGTTTTCTTTTTCGGGCAGGCCGGAGGTTTTCAGCGGCTCTGGCTGGCCGATGCCGAGGGCAACATCGTGGCCGAAGACAATCATACCTCGCTCGCCTTTACGGAGTTCCAACCAAGCGGCTCAACGAACAATACCGCCGGAACATCGAGCGGTTCCCCGAGGACTTCGCGTTCCAGCTTACGATGGAGGAATGGAAAGCTTTAAGTCGCAAAATGCGACCTTAAAGAACGATGCAAGTATCCGGTCGCAATTTGCGACCGCATCCAAACGCAACATCCGCCATCTCCCGATCGCCTTCACGGAGCACGACGCCCTCATGGCCGCCAACATTCTCAGCAGAGCGCGCGCGATTGCCATGAGCGTCTTTGTCATCCGCGCCTTTGTGAAAATGCGCGAAGACCTCGCCGCCAACGCCGCCATCCTCAAACGCCTCGCCGAAATCGACCGAACGTTGTTGGTCCACGACGCCGCCTTACGCGACATCTTCGAGAGACTCCGTCCACTCCTGGCGCCTCCACCCGCGCCACCCAAACCCGAAATCGGGTTCCATGTCAAAGAGGACACGGTTCCATATCGCATCGGCCGAAAGCCTGGGCCGCATCGCCGCCCCCTCAGGAAATCCTGAAGCCATGCCTGCCCACCGCAATCCCGAACTAGAACTTCAGATCGAAGCGGCGCTCAAAGCACCTGTGTGATCCAAGGACGACCTCGCTCGGCTCTTCTGTCGATCGCTGGGCTTCGAGTTCACCGGCCAAGTTCTGTCGGTTCGCGACAAGGACATCTGGGGTGAAGGCGAGGCGGCGCGGATCGCCGCCTGATAAAAATAGAAGCCAACATACCTGATTATCTGGCCAAGCAGGCTTTTGCAGTGGCGGAGTGCGAAATTGACGAGCGCGTCTATCGCCTCTGCCTGCCTGCGCCGGCCTGTCTGCGCGCTGACACGCACAGGCAGGGGCTTCGGCGGGCAGGCGGCCTCACGGCCGACGAGATCAAGGTGGTGGAGGACGGCGCGAAATGAGCAGCCGTGCGCAGAACGAGAAGAAGTCCGGGCAGTGGGACGAGTTGCCCGACGGTGGGCGGCGCTATCGGCTTGATGTGACGGGCCGGTTGGGCTGGCTGGCCCGCTATCTCAAGGACGTGGACGCAAACGAAACCACGCGCCGCTTCTGGCAGCAGGTTTACGACGATCATGGCAAGCTCGTCGAAGTGCAATTGAGGAATACCCGGTGGATACCTGTCCTAAGTGCTTGCAGAATCTGGTGGAGGCGGCGGGAGTCGAACCCGCGTCCCTGGAAAAGTTACCGGCCGCGACTACATGCTTAGTCGGATGTAAAAACTCAACTGGCGGTGGCGATCCGACGCGACCCGCGCAGTCCAGTCCGCTGCAAAAGATTCGGCCCGCCGCGCAGCAGACGCCACGGCAGACCTACCCTGCTGTTGCGTTCAGCCACCCTAGCAGGTGTCAGGTGGTGAACGTCACGGCTGTATTAAGCCGCGAGGGCCAATTCTTCGTTGGCTGTTTTGTTTTGATCCGATGATTAACGAGGCCAACGGATCGTCCTCGGCATGCCGCAACAGGCGCGTTCACCAGGTCGAAACCAGTACGCCCCCAGTCAAGCGGAACGAGCTAAACATCGCCCCTGTGAGCCAGCCCGTCAAGCCCAACACACCGCGGCGCGAGAGACGTGCTGCCATGTAACACCAGCAGTCATGTTAGGGTCTCCGTTCGGTCGGGGCTGCGCCGCGCTGAGGGGAATGCGGGGCTGAAGGCGACCATTTTGGTCGGGTCAATGGGCGCTCCGTCCTTTTCACCTTGCCGGGCCCCTCTTGCTAAAGCAGAGTCCGCCCACATCTCACGTCCAGAAAACCAATGCACGCCAGCGAGTCGCTTATTCCGTGCCTGATACTGGCCACCCTCCTCGGCGGCTGCGGCGGCGCCCCGGATCAGAACGCACCGGAGGCGCCGAGAACGCACCCGGGCTGGCAGTCCGCCTATGTCACCAACAACGGTATTCGGCTGCACTACTGGCGCACGGACGGAACTGGCAAGCCCGCCCTGGTGTTGGCGCACGGCATTACGGACTACGGCCTGAACTGGACTTCGATCGCGGAGCGGCTGGAGGGGGAGTACGACATCGTGATGTACGATGCGCGCGGGCACGGATACTCCGACAAGCCCGACGGACCGTACGACTTGGCCACGCACGTCGCGGATTTGGTGGGCCTCATCCGTGCCTTGGGTATCGAGAAGCCGGTGCTGATGGGCCACTCCATGGGAGGAAGCATAGTGGCCCTTGCGGCGGCCACGTACCCCGACTTGGCACGGGCCGTGATTCTGGAGGACCCAGCCGACATGCTGGCACAGATCGAGCCGCTCGGTGAGGCTATCATTCCCGCCTGGAAAAAGCAGATCAGGCGCGATCGGCGAGCCGGCAAGGCCAAGCTCATGGCCATGGCCCGCGACAAGCGGCACCCCGGGTGGCGACACCGCGATTACGAACTGTGGGCTGAGTCCAAGCTGCTGGTGAACCCGAACGTGGTGGATATCCTCCACGGCGACGGCTTCGGCGACGCGGGTGTGACCTATCCGAAGTTGGTTGTTCCGACCCTGATCCTCAAGGCTGACGCGAATGCCGACGACAGAAAGAAACACCTCGCGATTGCGAGCCTTCTGGCTCACGGGAAGCTGGTGCACATCGACGGTGCCGGACACGTAATACGCAACGACAGACCGGAGGACACTGAGCGCGCGATACGGTTTTTCCTCTCCAGGTTGTAGGTTGTTGGCGACATGAGCATTGATTGGTGAACCGAGAGGATTCCCGGTGGGAAGATTTGTTCTTTCCTTTTCTTTTTAGACCTCAAACCGATGAATCTCAAGATTCGCGACGTGATCGGCGACCTGACCGCACGCACGGTTCAAGGAGAGGCAGGTTTCTGTCTCTAGAACGTATTGGGACCATGAACGCGGCCGCCGGTTCATGGAAAGCGTTGACATTCAATAGCTCGACGTGCATCTGCGCCACGAACGCTCGACTTTCAAGTCTCAAATCTCGGATTGCAGACCTCAGCGTGCAGCGCACAAGGCGGCTGGTCTGAAAGTTGGGCGTTGAGAGTCTCAAATTGGCCGTTTCGGGCTTGTAATCGCGGGCCACTTCTCGTTGTCATGTGGGGCGCCGAGTCATGAATCCCACAATGAACAAATGCCTGAGGAAAGTCCTGGTTATCCTGGCCGTGGTCGTCGCGGCTTCATTGGCCAACGCTCAAAACCCGACTGAGCCGCCCCGGCCTGGCGGCCAGCCCGACCGCCCCGCCGGGCCCAGACGAGGCATGGGCGGCGGAGGCCGAGGAGTCGAGTTTGCCGCGTCGCCCCAAGGCAAAGACGAGGTTGAAAAGAAGGTCTTGGACGTGCTCGATGAGATGGCACAGCGACAGCGCGGTATGATGAGCGTGCCGCGCGACGATGGACGTCTTCTCCGGTTGCTGGTCGAGAGCATCGGCGCGAAGAACGTGGTCGAGGTGGGCACTTCACACGGTTACTCCGCGATCTGGATGGCTCTGGGACTGCGGAAGACAGGCGGAAAGCTGGCGTGCCACGAGATCGACCAGGAACGCGCGGCATTGGCCCGTGAGAACTTCAAGCGCGCCGGCGTCGAGTCGACGATTACCCTTGTCGAAGGCGACGCGCACGTGGAGGTGACGAAGATCAAAGACGCGATCGACCTGCTTTTCCTCGACGCGGACAAGGAGGGCTACATCGATTACCTGAACAAGCTGCTGCCGTTGGTGCGGCCTGGCGGGCTTGTGGTCGCGCACAACGTCACGCGCGGTCAGGCCGATCCCAGGTTCGTCGACGCGATCACCACAAATGCCGCGCTGGACACCGTGTTCCTCAATGCCGGGAGCGGGGGAATCTCGGTGACCTTGAAGAAACGGTAGCACAGACTGACGCCGCCGTTTCCGGACGAGCTCAAGGTCACGGAGCGTGTTCACATGAACAAAGGAGATTCTCCATGAACCGGCAATCGGAGGGCATTGCTCCGTCAATGCCCTGGCATTCGGGAACCGACGGAGCGGTTCCCTCCGGATGTTTCGGCAGCGACAGAATGCGTCCCTACCGGCTGATTTACCGCATGGTAGGGACCGATTCCACTCGGTCCCTGATCTGGCCCGACAAACGGGGACGCGGTGGAACGCGTCCCTACCGCGTTCGTGGTCCCCATGCGCTCTAGAAAGAGAAAGTCCGCTCCCCATGAACTTGCGTTTCGTAGCCGCAAACCAGCGTTTGCGGCGCTTTCTTCCTTGAACGGCGAACATCTATTGCATCGAGAGAGTTCGCTGCTGACACCAGTTCCCAGCTGCGACGCTTTCCTTCTTGTGCGGGCGAACTGGGGTTTGCCGCTGACATGCGCGGCACTCGCCAGAGTGCCGCTACGTCCAACT
This sequence comes from Verrucomicrobiia bacterium, assembly GCA_034677645.1. Taxonomy (GTDB): domain Bacteria; phylum Verrucomicrobiota; class Verrucomicrobiia; order Limisphaerales; family J093; genus JAAYVR01. Next base: position 1,842 of record JAXDCU010000129.1, on the reverse strand, counting down.
TCAATCTAACAATGCGTGTCTACCAAACAGATGAGGACCTCCAGAAGCGGCAGTTGGGTCTGGTAAGCGCCACCGCGCTGGTGATTGCCAGCATGGTCGGCACGGGTGTCTTCACAACGACTGGTTTCCTGCTGGGAGACCTGAAGTCGAGAGAAGCCGTTCTTCTTGTGTGGTTCCTCGGTGGCATTGTGGCGACGCTCGGCGCACTGTGCTACGGCGCTTTGGCTCGAAGAATCCCGGAGTCGGGCGGCGAATACCTGTTCCTGTCGCGAACGCTCCATCCCCGAGCCGGGACGGTGGCGGGGTGGATTTCGCTGCTGGTGGGTTTTTCGGCGCCGCTGGCGGCGGCGGCCTTTTCGTTCGGCAAATACACCGAGCCCTGGCTGCCGTTCATGGACCCCAAGGTTAACGGGACTTTTTTGCTGGTCGTGCTCGCCTTGATTCACGCGTTCGATGTCAGGCAAGGCGCCGGTTTCCAGAACCTGGCTGTCGCGTTCAAGGTGGCTTTGATGGCGCTGTTTGGCATACTTGCCGCTTCGCGGCTTTGTCCTTCCGCCGCGACTCCAGCGCCAAGCCCTGGCGCGCCCGTGTTCGCGATGGCGCTTGTCTGGGTTTCGTTCAGCTACATGGGATACAATGCCGCGATCTATGTGGGCGGAGAAGTGCGTGACGCTCAGCGCAACTTGCCCCGCGCGCTCTTGCTCGGCACGCTTATCGTGACGGCTCTCTACATGGGCCTGAATGCCGTCTTCGTTTACTCGGCGCCACCGGACAAGCTCGCAGGCCAGCTCGCCGTGGCGCGAATTGCCGCCGAGTCGCTCGGCGGAAGCGCCTGGGGTAACGCCGTCACCGCTCTGGTTGCAATCGGCCTGATCAGCACGGTTTCCTCGATGGTGATGGCTGGGCCGCGGGTTTACGCACAGATGGCGGCCGACGGCGTCCTGCCTGGCTGGCTCAAGGCTGGCGCGGGCCCGCCACGTGCATCGATCGCGTTCCAGCTTTTCCTGAGCCTGGTATTGCTGTGGAGCGCCCGGTTCGAAAGCCTGCTCTCGCTTGTCGGATTCACGTTAAGTCTATGCACCGCGGCAACGGTGCTTGGCCTGGTGCGCCTCCGGCTGCGCGAAGGCAAGTCATTGAAGGTTCCCGGATGGCCGATTGTGCCGTTTCTGTTTCTGGCTGGTGTGGCGCTCATGACAGGTTTGGCGTTCGTGAACATCGCCGTGCCAGCCTGGTCGAAGCTGTTCGGGCCCTCGTAGATTCTCCGCACCGCCATGTCCGGATCAGAACCCGATCTCCACTCCGGATTGAAGCGCAGCGCGGCCAGGCCGCAACCCAAATTGGCCCCACTCCGTACTGGGGTTGTAGGCATGGGAACCCCTCTCGCCGCCGCGCCGCGGAGGCGCTGCTGCGCAGCGTTGGGAATCTTTCCCAAAATGCACGAAGTGAACAGATGGTGGCACGGTTCACCTGCCCAATGCAAAGCGTGACATTATGCGGCGTGAACGGTACACATACCGAACGTTTGTGCAGTCAACTTAAGAGGAACTTCTATGCGCTCTGACATCATCAAGAAAGGCTTTGAACGCGCCCCGCATCGCTCGCTGCTAAGGGCCACCGGCTCCATCGAATCCGAGGCGGACTGGGACAAGCCGTTCATCGCCATCTGCAATTCCTACACCGACTGCATCCCCGGCCATGCCCACCTCAACGAGGTCGGCCTGCTGGTCAAACGCCTGGTCCGCCAGGCCGGCGGCGTGCCCTTCATCTTCAACACCATCGGCGTTGACGACGGCATCGCCATGGGCCACAGCGGCATGAAGTATTCGCTGCCGTCCCGGGAGC
>JAXDCU010000128.1:0-5377 GCA_034677645.1 Verrucomicrobiia bacterium | reverse complement strand
TGGCATCGAGATTGTGAGTATACCGTTATTGTAAGCTGCCTTGATTGAGGCGATCTTGACCGGCTTGGGCAGAGAGATCGTCCGATGGAACCGACCGTGGAACCGCTCTGTTCGATACGCCTGCGCTGCATTGACGCTCCGCTCACGCTTCCGCTCGCCAGCAACAATCAACACGCCCTCGTGCACCGTAACCTGAATGTCTTCCTTCTTCATTCCAGGCAATTCGACGGTCACGACCAAATTGTCGCTGTCTTCGCTAAGGTCCAGAGCCGGTGCCCAGCCGTTGAAGAACTCGCTGCTCGTCGCTTCAGCCGCCGGCGCGCCAAATAGCCTATTCATCTCTTCCCCAAGACCGGTCAGTTGCTCGAAGGGCGACAGCACCCAGAAATCGGGCCGATTCATTCTCACTAGTCTCATTTCGAATCCTTTCGTTCTTACTTGTTAACCGTCCACTATGCGTGACTTCCATTGCACTCTCCATGCCAATGGTCGATCGCTGCCGTCTTTGAATGTATGTTATTGATGGCCAAGACAATACACAATCGATGCGCGCTTAATGCGGAAGCTCTAGCGCGACATTCTTACACAATTACTCCTGTTCTCGAAAAGAGGCACAGTGACACATTGTCGCACATTAGGCAGGATTCGGTGGGTGTTCAACATCCGCACCCAGAATGAACCCGTAGCTGCATCGCCCAAGGTCGTTCTCGTTCTCGAGAATCGAGATGTATTCTCGTGGTGGCTTGTGAGCGACAGTCGACGCTCCACTAGGGTTGACCGGTGGTGCCGGGCCGTTAGACTCGGGAGCGTGCGCGGAGCTTCACCATGGCTGGCGTAATCCCAGACGCAGTACTGGACCGGATTCGGGGGGCCAATGACATCGTCGAAGTCGTTGGTTCATCGATTCCCCTCAAGCGGGCGGGGGTCAATTTCGTGGCGCTCTGCCCGTTTCACCGCGAGAAGACGCCCAGCTTCAGCGTCAATCCGCAAAAGCAAATCTTCTACTGCTTCGGTTGTCACAAGGGGGGGGACGTGTTCACTTTCGTGCGCGAGTACGAGAACATCGGGTTCGTCGAGGCGGTGCGGCGTCTGGCGGAGCGCGCGCGCATTCCTCTGGAGTTTGCCATCGAGCCGGGACAGACAAGGACGCAGTTCGTGAAAGAGGCACTGCTGAAGATGCATGATCAGATCGCGCAACGATGGCAAACTGCCCTGGCCAACGACGCATCGGCTCAGGTCGCGCGCGATTATCTTGCTAGGCGCGGTGCGTCCGCCGAGGCGATCCGACTGTTCCGGCTTGGCTATGCGCCTGAAACATGGGACGACACAGTCAACTGGGCCCGTAGCAAGGGGTATGAGCCGTCTCTGATGGAACAAGCCGGTCTCATCATCCCGCGCGAGGGCGGATCGGGTCATTACGATCGGTTCCGCGGCCGGTTGATCTTTCCGATCAACGATGAGCAGGGTCGGGTGATAGGCTTCAGCGGACGAGTATTGACCGACGACGACAAGACGGCCAAGTACGTCAATTCACCCGAGACGCCGCTGTTCACAAAAGGCAAGGTGATATATGGATTGGACAAGACCAAACGCGATCTTCTCGGCGCAGGTTTTGCGGTTATTTGCGAGGGCCAACTTGATCTCATTGCCTGTTACATGGCTGGAGTGCGGAATGTGGTGGCTCCTCAAGGCACGGCGTTGACCGGTGATCATTGCCGCATTCTCAAACGCTATGTCAGTGAAGCGGTCCTCTGCTTCGACGCCGACGCCGCGGGCCAAAACGCGGCTTTGCGCGCACTGGACGATCTGATCGAGTCCGGACTGGCCATTAGGGTGGCCGTCATGCCGCCGCCGCACGACCCGGACAGCCTAATCAAACAGCAAGGCGCGGCGGCTTTCCAATCGGTGATCGACAATGCGGTCGGCTTCTTCGATTTCCTCTTGGCCCGACTTTGCTCGACCAATGATCCGGCGACGGATCGGGGGCGCATGGCAATAGTGGCCGGAATGTCCGAGGCACTGCTCAAGACCGGCAACGCGGTCTTGCTTGACAGTTATGCCCAGAAAACGGCGCTGCGTCTTGGTGTTGCGCCCGATGCCATGCGAGCCGAGTTTGGAAAAGCTGGCGCCTCGCGACGCTCCCGCCCGGCTGTCAAGGCTTCCGAGCCAGCGTCCGGAGCCGCCGCTCCGGCTCCGGGACCCGGACCGGCCGATTTTGCGCTGTTGCGCCTTTTGTTGCTGGACGATGAGCTTGTGCCGTGGGCCGCCGCGCCTGTCCAGCTTGAGTGGATACAGCACGCGGGAGTCCGTCAGATAGTCGAACGGCGGTTCAGGGCGGCGGCGGAGGAGTCCTGGCGCGGCGTGTCATCCCTGCTTGACGAATTCCCCGACACCGGCATCCAGCGCCTGATTGCCGAGGCGGTGTCGGTAAAGCGGCCTCTGGCCAATCGGTCGGCGCAGATTCAGCAGGTGGCGCAACGGCTGCGAGATCAAACCATCAACGAGGAGCTCGCTCGTCTAACCTCGCAGGTTGGTGACCCGTCACTTCCGGTCGATAGGCTAGAGGCGTTTCTGCGCAGGCAACAGGAATTGCGCACCCTCAAGAAGCAGCCGCTCGAACCCATCCACAAGCAGAAATCAGCCGCGCCGATCCCCGGCACCGGCTCGGCGACATCGGCGTGAGCCGCGCCAGAGCGGCACGAGCGCGATTCGCTGACAAAAAAGGATGATTCTTGACCAAAGGGCGGTTAGCCGGCAACCGACTGTCGCGTTACTGGTCCTTGAGTCGAAGCGAACGAGGGAACCTCGACGATTCAGTGAGAAAACGCTCTGACATTAAGGCGCTCTTCGGGCGGCTGTGCCCCTCTTGGCTTCGGGGCGACTCAGGCATCTTTAGAGTGCCGATCGCTACGAAGCTTGTTTTGAGTTTCCTGCTCATAATCCTTCTTATGAGCGCGACTTTTAGCATCGTTGGCGTTCGAGTAATCGGCGGGCGCGTGGTGGCCGAGGCCCAGGCAAAGGTGCAGACGGACCTGAACGCGGCGCGGGAGATTCTGTTGAATAAGCTTGCCTTCATATGCGATGTGGTGCGACTGACCGCGGACCGTCGCATTCTCATTGGTGGGATGGTCGATGGCGACCGTCAGGCCGCGGAGGTTTTGGGACGGATTCGCGAGCGCGAGAAGCTGGATTTCCTGACCGTAACGGACAGCAGCGGATGGGTATTACTACGGACTAGCAATCCCGGCGTGGCGGGTGACGACCAAAGCCACGACGCGTTAGTGTCCGCGGCTTTGGATCAGCGTAAGCCGGTGGCGGCTGCATGTCTGGTACGGGCGGAAGACCTGCAAAGAGAGTCGCCGGCTCTCGCCAGGCGCGCCCGGTTCGAGTTCATACCCACTCCAATGGCGCGGATGCGAAACGAAACTGAAGAGAAGCGAGGGATGTTGCTCAAAGCGGCGGCCCCCATCCTCGGCGATGGCACTAATCTGCTTGGGATAGTGTACGGCGGCGTCGTTCTGAACCGAAGCTTCGAGATCGTTGACAAGATCAAGCATACCGTTTTCCAGAATCTGGAGTACAAGGGTAAGGAAATGGGCACGGCCACCATCTTCCAGGACGATCTTCGCATCTCGACGAATGTCAGAAACGAAGACGGCTCGCGGGCGATCGGCACCCGTGCTTCGGAAGATGTTTACAGGCAGGTTGTGGAGGAGGGGAAACCTTGGATCGGGAGGGCATTCGTGGTCAACCACTGGTACATTGCGGCCTACGAGCCAATCCGAAATCTGAGCGGAGCCATCATCGGGATGCTCTACGTGGGGGTGCTGGAGCAGAAGTATTCGGACTTGCGGGGACGAGCGGTGCTTGCATTTCTGGCGATCACACTGGCCGGTGGGTCCGTGGCTTTGGCTTTGGCCTATTTGATATCCAAAAGGATTTCCGTTTCGATCAAGAAACTGGCCTCAGCTTCAGAGCAGGTCGCCCATGGAAACCTGGATGTCCAGGTTGAAATCCACTCCCACGACGAACTGCGGGAATTGGCGGACACATTCAATTACATGGCGGCGGCTCTCAAGAAGCGGGACGAAAAATTGCATGAGTTCACCACTCGCCGGATCATGGAGTCGGAACGACTCGCCCACATTGGCCAGTTGGCGGCAGGCGTGGCACATGAGATTAACAACCCGCTGCAGGGAATCGTGACTTACTCACATCTGCTTCTGGAACGGGCAAGACCGGAGAACGGCACGCGCGATTCTTTGGAAAAGATCGTCAAGCAGGCGAATCGCTGCCGCGACATCATTCGTGGCTTGTTGGATTTTTCCCGGCAACGGAAACCCGAGAAGCGCATGTCCGACGTGAATCGGCTCTTGCAGGAGTGTATTTCGCTAGTGGACAATCAGGCTTTGTTTCACAACATCCGCATTGTGACCAAGCTGAGCCCCGACCTGCCACATGTGCTGATGGACCCGTCCCAAATCCAGCAGGTTTTCATGAACATGATCATTAACGCCGCAGAAGCCATGAACGGGAACGGACAGTTCACGCTCACGAGCCGGCTTGTGTCTGAAGACGGAGCCGTCGAGGTGCAGTTCACCGACACCGGCCACGGCATTGGCGAGGAGGACTTGGACCGGATTTTTAGCCCGTTTTTTACCACAAAAGAAGTCGGGCACGGCACCGGATTGGGCTTGGCCATCAGCTACGGGATCGTCAAGGAACACAAAGGCAGCATTACGGTTGAGAGCCAGTTCGGTCAGGGCGCAACCTTCACAATCCGCTTGCCTGTTGGCGGCGAGCAGGAAACCATTGGCCATGCCGCCGGAGCATAAAATCCTGGTCATCGACGACGAAGAAGTCGTTCTGGATTCCTGCACGCAAGTGCTGGCGTCGCCGGATTGCAGGGTGCTGACGGCTGGTGACGGCGCAAGAGGGTTGAAGTTGGTGGAGAGCTCCGAGCCCGATCTGATTTTTCTCGATCTCAAGATGCCCGGTTTATCCGGACTGGAAGTGTTGGAGCGGATACATGCCGGATTCCCGCTAATGGTGGTTATCGTGATCACCGGCTACGCCACGGTCAGTTCGGCCGTTGACGCAATGAAGAAAGGCGCGTTCGATTTTCTTCCCAAGCCTTTCACGCCTGAAGAGCTGCGCCTGATCGCCAAACGCGGTCTTGACCACTCTTGTTTACTTCGCCAGGCAGCAGCACTGCGACGCGAGAAAGAGATGCTCCGGGAGAATTTCGCCGCCATTGTCTCGCACGAACTCAAGGCGCCCTTGGGCGCCCTTCAGCAGAACCTTTACGCGCTCATGGCGGAGTTGGGAGACAAGCTCTCCGAGGACCAGCAGCAGCGGTTTGCGCGTCTCAAGGGCC
>JAXDCU010000127.1:0-7512 GCA_034677645.1 Verrucomicrobiia bacterium | reverse complement strand
CAACGGACAGGATCGCTCCCGCCCGCTTAAGGGTCGGCTACCTGACTCTCGACTATTTGTCATGATGAACACGTTTCAAGTTCATCGGTCTTAAGATCGCAAGGAGCGGATGTTGCTAGCGCAATCGTGGCGACTCACCGACAATGTCTGCATATGAAACACTGCGCGCACCATGTTTCCATCCGGGCGCGGTTCTTCAAGCGTGGGTTCGAGTTGGTGGCGGCGACCTGCCCGCCGCCTGCCTGCACCGCCCCGGCAGGCAGGCTTGGCAGGCGGGAGTAGACGGCGACTTCGCGTGCGACACGGCCCCTCGGACGCATGCGCAGGTGCGAACGGTCGATGGTGTATTCCGAAGCTGAGCCAAGCTCTGTTTCAGCCGATTCCGCGCGAGAAAAAATGCGGTTATCTCAGACGCAATCTGGTATGAGTCAGAGCATGTGGCGCCAATTCCTCGGTGTGAGATCGAAGCCGATGAAGTGGAGAGCGCGGCTTGTGCTCCTTGCATCGTCAATTCTGCTCCTCCCATTCGAGGGATACTCGGCTGCGATTGGCCGGATCGCGGTCCGGTTGGAGCAAGGCGTGCCCGTGCTGAGCTGGTCGAACGCCGTCGGACAAGCTTACGTCATAGAGGCTGCTACGAATCCGGTGGCTGGGTGGCGGAAGCGAGCCACCGTTACCACCGAGACCCTGGATTTATCCTGGGCCGATGATGCTTTGCCCAGCCAGGAAATGTTTTATCGGGTGGCTTTGGCAACGAATTCGACGGTGTTCCAGACTCTGCAGCAGGCACTCCGTCGCGCCTGTACTAATCAGGGTATCGTCGGGGCTTCCGCTGCCGCCTTTCTCCCAGACGAGGGTCTCTGGCTTGGGACCTTTGGTTCGTCCGACGGGATGACCGCGATCCGGCCACAAACACCGTTTGAAGTTGGGAGCGTCACTAAGACATTTGTCGCCGCAACTATTCTGAGGCTTGCTGAAGAGGGGCGATTAAGCATCGAGGACACGGTCGGTCAGTGGCTCCCTGGGCTAGACTTCACAAACATTTCCCCCGACATCACCATTCGGCAACTGCTCAGCCATCGCGCCGGGCTTTACAATTATGGGGATGACCCGGATTTCCGGCAGGCTCTGTTCAGCAATTGGTCTCGCCGGTGGGAACCGGAAGACGTGTTGAGGTACGTAAAGGCGCCGTATTTCTCACCGGATGTTGATGGCCAATACAGCAATACCGGCTATGTGCTTCTGGGCATGATCATTCGCAGTGCCACCGGGTCGACCGTCGCCGCGGAGATGCGCCGGACCGTTCTGGAGAGAGCCGCACTTCGCAGCACATTCATGGGCGCCGATGAACCCTGGACTGGCAGGTTGGCCAATCCACACCTCGATTTCAACGGTGACGGCATTCACGAGGACCTCGGAGGCCGCTCGCAGACTGCCATTCTCACCTCGTTCTGGACATCGGGTGCGGAAATCTCCACGCCCGCCGATCTTGTGCATTTCGGTCTTGCTCTTTTTGAGGGCGGTCTCCTGAACCAAACCAGCCTGGAAGCCCTGCGCGCCTTTCAGTCCATCGATATCGGCGGCGCCAGGTATGAGTATGGTTTGGGGTTGATGCGTTTCGACATCCTGGGTGGCGAGCACTGGGCGCACTCAGGTGGCCTCTTCGGAGAGTACGGCTGGTTCTCCTACTGTCCATCGACCGGAATCTGCATGGCGGTCGCGTACAACTACCCGGTTTTGAAAGCCGGCCCCAGCTTGCCCGGTGAGCTCTTGATCGCCCTTTCGGGCTTGACCAATGGTCGATCAGGCGCCTCCAGAACAGCCAATGCGGATCGTGGCAATCCGCTTCCGATTCGGATTCCGTTTCTCAATGCAGAGATCAGCTGGGACGGTCTGTAAAGTGCTTTGATGACCTTCCGACCCGAGACCGTCATCCGTTGGCAACGAGCCGGTTTGAGAGCCTTCCGGCGATGGAAGTCCGGAAACTCGAGATAATGTGCAAGCCACTCGCCGGCATCCATCTCACGGGTTCGGGCTCTTGCTCCGTTCGATCAACCGATCGAATGCCTGCCGCGCCATGTACTCACTATGTCCGTCCGCAAACAGCACCCCTAAAAACGCCTCGCCACAGGTGTTGAGCTTCTGATGGGCGAGGATGCTCTGGTTGGGTTCTTTGATCTCGCGGGTCGATGCGCCGGGTCGGACGTAGACCACATAAGCGTTCTCGTCCACCCAGGCGACTTGGGCGTCCCGACTCTGGCGCTTGAGGTCTGCCGGCGGCTGCACAGACGAGTTGGGCAGCACAAGAACCCGCGCTGAACCGAGATACTTGATGACATCGGCAAGGTGAGCGGGCAGCTTGTCATCGTGATCACTGGCGTACATCATCAGAGCGAGGCCGATCTGCTTGAGCTGGTTCAATATCTCGGCGCGGTGTGCTTTGTCCTTGACCTCACGGAGCACAGGCATCAGCGCGGTTCGGACCACATCAGAGAGCCGGTTCTTCTCGAGCCGAAACCGCAGGGTATCCCCCACGATGGCGGGCTCGATCGCCGCCTGGAGTTCCGCCCAACGCGGCAGTCGTTGTTTCACTTCGTCGACGTTCCCCAAGTTAGTCAGCCCTTGGAGAATAACCTGGCGGAGTGCCTCGGCATCGCTCGCGGTTCTCGACTGTATGATGATTTCGATGGCCCATTCCGGCGGAGGCGAAAGTGCCGCCACGGCCCACCGAAGGCCCCGGCTGATCGCTGAACTCGATCCACCGCCCACCGCCATGGGAAGCGTCGGCATGAGTTCGTCGACCACGCGAGCCGCCTCATCGTAAGGAACCGCCGCTACCCTCATGATCCCGGAAGGTGCGGCAGCGAATACAACCTCGAAAGGACGCGTCGTCTTCTGAGGGGCGCTCTTGAGCCTTTCGAGGACGGCCTCGTGAGCCATCACAACACAGCCTCGCACGGTCTCCGACTTCACATTCCCAAACATGCCGGTCTGTTTGAGGATGGTTCCGATCCGAGTGGCATCGCTCCCCTCGCCCAACGGCACCGCCACGGAAATTGGTGGTTCGATGCCCAAATCGCTCAGGCTGACCATCAGATACGCGTCGTGACCGCCAGCCTCCATTAAGGCGCTCAGCCAAGTCTGTACAGCTTGCCGAGATTGATCCACCGGCTGGGCCATCGAGTCGCGCTCGTCCGCCAGGAACTCCAGCACAGCGGCGGCCCAGGCGTTGACATCGACCCTGCGAACATCGAGGTGGACCACGACAACGGTGCGCTCGTCCGTGAAGGGCAGCACGCGTTCCAGACCCGTGGGCGCGTCCGCGTGGGTAGCTGGGCTGCCGAACTGCGTCAGCAGAACCAGTCCAGTAACAAGCACGAAGTCAATCGGTTTCATAGGAATACTCCAATTCAGTGGGCTGCACGGTTCGTGGTGGGTTCAAGGGCGGATCGTGATCTCGTAGCTTCTCGAGCTCTTCGCGTCCTGACCGGGCGCGGCCGGTCCCTCCAGGATGGCGGTCTTTCCGTCAAGGCGATAGACAAAGGGTTTGCCCGTCATCGGATCCAGGGGGATCGGCATCTCCTGGATGTCGTCGAGTGCGGCTGGCAACCGGCCGCCGTGAGCCGCAGCGTCGTTACGAATCGCCTCGACACAGCGCAGAAGGGCCACTCGCCGCTCGAGCGCGGCATAGCGGCTGGCAGCCCTGCTCAGGGCGGGCAGAACCAGACTGGGCAGGACGCTCCCTATTGGGTCGGTCTTCCGGGCTTCCTGCAGTTCGAGTTCGGCACGGGCGAGGCCCGGTTGTGCCTGGGGATAGGGAAGGGCGAACCACTTGAACAGGTTGTCGCGCTGGACGGCGAAAGCGCCGCCAACATAGGCTACGAGCGCTTCGGCGACAGGCGTCTTCGCGATCTCCTCCTCGGAGCAGCCCTGGCTTTGGAGATACTCGATCGCGCTCGGGTAGGCTAAGAGTGCCATTGCGGTGGTTATTAGCGCGGCGCGCTCCTCGTCTGGAAGCCCCGGCAATGGGTTTCCTACGCCCGCGATCTTCTGCATTTCGATGACCGATCGCCGGAGGTCCGCGGCCGTTACAGGGCCGGTCCGCGCTTCCCATAGCACAGGCAGATGGACATAGACGAAGCACCGCTCCCAACGCGTGGCATGCCAGAGGTTGAGAAAGTCCGGAGGCAGATCGGAGAGCGCCCAGTAGAGGTTCGGCGCCCCCGGCTGCCGGACCAACTCCTCGAGCCGATCGAGCATCATGTTCTCGATGGCGACCCCCACCAATCCCTCGATGAGCACGGTGCCGTTCCCCACGTGCTTGGTCAGCGCGAAGCCGGCTTTCAGCCGGTCCATGGCCTCCGGATACCGCCCTTGCCGGGTGCGCAATCGAATCTCGAGGGCCAAGAGCCGCGCCGCGGTGCGCGCCTCACTCAGGTGTGGCAGCAGAGCGTTGACTCCGTCTTGCCGGATCGGGATTTCCCAATCACAACGTTCACAGCGCGTGGCCTTCACGAGTTGGCCGAGTGTCGAAACATGCTGCGCCACGAGCTCCTCGACAGCATCGACTGGAAGTTCCTCGATCGGGAGTTTGAGCCACTTCTCGCATTGTTCACTCTGCTCGCTCCAGCGTTCGTTTTGGGCGAGCAACCCTCGTATCCGCTGGTAGACCAACGCAGCGTTGCCAGGCGTTTGGTCGATGATCTCGTGGAGGAGTGTATAGCGAAGGGCCGGGCGTGGCGCAGCCATTGCGTCCACTGAGAGACGAACACGCGCGGGCTCCTGTTCGGCGCCTCCTGCTGACGGCAATACCCAGAGACCGAGGATCGGCCCAATGAGCCCTAACGAGCTGAAACAGGTTGAGCGTTTCATGAGAGGTTTCCTTTCTTGAGTTCAGCCAAGAGACTTTTGGGTTCGGAGGCTTGGGCGGTGCGGCGCCGGAGACGCAGCCAATCCGCGATCGAGTTGATCGTCTCGGTCGGCACCCTCACTCCGTGCGCGGTGGGGATGGCATCCAGGCCCTCATCGGTCACGCGCGTCCGCAACCGCAGGTATTCATTCGCCCATGGGAGATGCCTGTCCGTCCATGCGTCTGCACGGATCGGATGGTGGCCGAGTGAAGCCAGGGGAGCTTGCGCGGGGGGCGCGTTGTCTGATGCAACCGCCGCCGGCGCCGCGGACGTCCGAGAAGGGCCCCGGTTTAGCCACGCCAGAACGGCCACAAGCACGATCATCATCAACCCCGCCATTGATTGCCACGCGTGAAGGCGCCCCCGGGCGGAGCGCTGTCCAGCACGAAACATCAGAGCATCGCGGTCGATGCCATGTCCAACCGGCCGCAATTGTCTGAGCTGGCGCGCTAGTTCATCCGCGCCACGCTCGAGTGAATCTTCCCTATCCATGATGCCTCCTGTTGAAGTTGTTGACGGATACCGCCCAGACCGGCTTCGTACCGGCGAAAGGCCGTGGCCACGGAACAGCCGAGCACGACCGCGATCTCTTCCAGCGTCAGCCCGCCCCACAGGCGCAGGGTCACGACCTCGCGCTCTTCCGCCGGCAACGCACGGATCGCCGCTTCGGCTTCGCGCGCATCCAGCGTGTTGTCTGGGCGTGATTCGAACCACGCCGGTGTCTCCGACGCCAGCCGATCCTCGCGCCACGTCCGCCGTTGCTCCGTGCGGAGAGCCTTGAGCGCCCGGTTTCGGACGCACCGATAGAGCCAGGCTTTCATCTGCTCTGGAGGTCGAGATTGCAGCATCAGACTCACAAAGACGTCCTGAACCGCGTCTTCGGCGGCGGGGTGGTCGAGCCATTGCCGGGCGTACAGAACGAGCGCGTTGCTTTCCCGCTCGAACCACCATCCCGCTTCCTGTGCATCGATCGAGCCCATGACCTCATTCCTCTATCTAGACCCCACCGCCGGCCTTTTTTTTCACGCGGACAACCACCCGTGCCGTCGATCACGTCGCTGGGGCATCAACGGAGCCAATGATTGGACCGTCCTTGATCGATATTGGCACGTCGTGTTTGGTAGCGGTCGCGACGCTCCGCATCGAGTATTGGTAGACTTGACCGGTTTTGCGTTTCCCCAGAACGGCGAATATCATGGGGGTATCATTTCCGCGGCGTGCCTGAGCGTTGAGCGGGAACAGTGACACCGCGCCGCGAGCACTGTCCAAGAAGAATGCCATGAAAATGCGACGGGACATCCTCGATCAGCGCGGTCTTTGTAGCTCCGCGATGTGCTCGCGCCAACCAGCACCGCACATTCATTCGGCGGACAACGCATTTACCATTGTCGAGTTGCTCAGCGTGCTAGCTATCATCGCCTTGCTGGTCGCTTTACTGCTCCCAAGCCTGGCCGGGGCTAGAGCCAGTGCCCAGTCGACAGCCTGCAAGAGCAATCTGCGGCAATTGGGCATTAGCTTGCAGATGTTTGTCGGAGAGAATTACTACTATCCCGTGAATCCTTTTCAAACGAAGCCCCTCAGCCCGCCCAATTCCGATAGGTTGTGGCTTGGTAAATTGGTGCGTGAGGGGCTTGGCATATCCCAGCCTTCGACGAATTTCCAGCGAGAAGGGGTGTGGCGCTGCCCATCAGCTCGCTGGAGTGCCTCCATGCTGGCTGGAAACGTCCTCAGCCGGTTTACTGACTACGGCTACAATGACGACAAGTTCACTGGCAAGGGACCCAGAGACTCAGCCAACAAATGGGGACTCCAAGGTCACTATGATTCAGATGCGGACTTGGCATCTCTCTCTTTCACGCCGATCGCCGAGTCCGAAATTGTCGCTCCCATCGACATGATGGCAATCGGAGATTGCTTTGAAGGCAACGCACTGCTGATGCGAAGGCCGATTGAAGTGTTTGCAGAATTTGGAAACATACTTGCCCGTCACCGAGGCAAGGCCAACGTCGTGTTTTGCGACGGTCACGTTGAATCGCCGACACTGAAGTTGCTTCTTGAAGACACCAGTGATACGGCCTTGGCGCGATGGAACCGCGACCATCAGCCACACCGTGAGAAATGGTGACCCCCAAGCCTGCGGAAGTTGCCGGCCTCAATGTCGCCGTGGCCGTAAGTAACGCAGAAGTAAACCGCGGTGCAAAGGATGACCAACTCGGGCTGTCCCGCTATCAGCGTCGATATTCGCATGACACTCGCGACTCCGGCGCGGGCCACGCGGCCAGTGCCGGTACTGATTATGTTCGGCGGATTTCGCGGCGATGGGATGCCGCGTCCGGCTGGGACACCGGCGCCGACGAATCGGTTTCCTGAGTTTGGCGGCCCGTTCAAGGACCCGCCGTCGACGGAGCAACTGCTTGCCGCCGGGTGGGGCTACGCGATCATCAATCCCATCAGCATCCAGGCCGACACTGGAGCGGGCTTGACCAAAGATATCATTGGCCTGGTCAACAAAGGCCAACCACGGAAGTCCGATGACTGGGGAGCATTGCGCGCATGGGCATAGGGGGCTGCGCGCAACCTCGATTGTCTCGAGACAGACCCA
>JAXDCU010000126.1:0-9370 GCA_034677645.1 Verrucomicrobiia bacterium | reverse complement strand
GACGGATAACATTCGTATCGGTGAGCCAAACGCGTGCTGGCGTGATCTTCTTTACGGGCTCGTAGCCGGCCACCATCCAGTAGACGTCATTCAAGCGCCGCCAATCGTCAATGCGCACCTGCGTCAGCTCCCAATCGTAGTAGACGAGGTTAGTTTGTCCGATCACTTGCGCATAGAGTTCCGCTGGCGCACGGTTGAGTTTCTTATCTAACGGGAAGATACCAGTGACGACGAACCGCGGATCGCCTGACGCGCCTGGTTGGAGGAAAGGCTCGGCTAAAGGCAGACCGCGCCAAATGAACTTCAGATCGTTTGTCTCGATCATCTCGTGACTATACCTGGCCCAGTAAAGCCGATTTGTCGTCAACGGCGGGAACCACCGCGCCAAATGCCGCAGATCATTCGTCATGTCGGACACCTCCCATGAAAGGTAGGTGCGGAAAGGGACGTGCGCCATGGCCCAGGCGAAGACTTGATTCGGCGCGGAGGCTATGCCGGCGTCCCTAATCCAAGGCTGAGCGGAGAGCCACGGTCTAATCCCCTGCACGGCAGTGAAAGCGACCAACGGATCGCTGATTGTGTTGGTTGGGACCCGCCACGGTTCGAGCTTGAATGAGAAAGGCCGCGAGTAGGAAAGGCGACCAGTGGTGCGAATGTTGGTTCCGCGGCCGACGAACTTGAGGTTGGCCTTTGGCCAGGCAACGCTCGACGACCACGACAACATCCCAGCCAACCGTTCCAGGTCAACATCAATATCAAGCCAAGCTTCCTTGTCAGCAACAACAGGCTGGTCCGTGGCTTTGATTCTCTCAAGCCAGCCGCTCGGAGCATGCGCCGAGCCCGTGCCCCAGCTGAGCAAAGTCCAGCCCCCGGCCTTCACGAGGCGCGACGTTATCGGGCTGTCCGCCCATTTTGCCTCCAAGCCTGCGAAACCATCGCCGCGCACTTCGCCCCTGGACGCAGCTCCCAGCAGGGTCGTGGCGCGCTCCCAATTGGTGCGCCACAATGATGCGCGGTCCGCCGCCAGCCGAACCGCCAGAGTCACATCGATCCCATGCCCGCCGACGGATTGGAGATAAGCTGCGGACTCAGCTCCCAGCAAGTCGTCGATCATGGGAGAGACCAGCGGCGCAAGGTTCACGCCATCGCCAGCCTTGCTCGTTTGCGCGAGGTTGGTCGCGGTCTGAGCTAGCTTGTCCGTGAGGTGCCGGAGCAGGGCCTTGCTTGATGGCTCGGTAAGGACCCGCCGGATTCGCGCCGCGTTAGTGTTGCCGTTCAGCGAAGCAGTGCCGACAAAATGCCAGCGGACAACAGGCTGATTAGCCGCGGTGCTTGGTTGGCCGGAGGTGTTGCCGGGCTTGCCGCGAGTGTTGCGCGCGTCGCACCCGACAGCGAGCGCCAGGAGAAAGACAAACTGTAATATGCGTGTCATAGCGCGGGGACTTGAATGCCAAAGAAACGGAATCTTAGCAAACTCAAACCGCAGTGGCCTTTCAACGGCAACGTTGCATGCGCTGTGCAAGCAGCAGTGCGCCAACTGGCACGGCGTCCTCTCCTAATGCTGTCAGCAACACATCTGGTCCGGGTTTGAAAGCGTCCATCACAAAACGAGGCAGAGCGACTGCAACGGCATCGCGGAGCGGCTGGCCCAAGAGCGAGAGCCCGCCTCCCAGCACGATTGATTCGGGGTGAAGAAGGTGGACGACATGCGAAAGGCCGTACGCAAGGTCCTCGGCTTCCTGCGTGAGAATGCGCACCGCGGTTTCGTCACCGGCCTCAACGGCGGCCTTGAGGTACCGCGCCTCGCATCCTGTTCGACCGTGAACGAGGCCTGCGAGACACCCTGATGGCTGCCGTTTGACGGCGTCACGGATGCGGCGGTCCACCGCCCACCCAGCGCATCGAGATTCAACCGTCGTGCCGTCCCGTTCCAGGCGGACATGGCCGATCTCAGCTTCGCCTGGCGTCGCGCCGTGGTAAATGTTGTCGTCAACCACCAAACCGCCGCCCACGCCACTGCCGAGAGTGACATAGAAGACGGGATTGCCAGAGCGCCCGGCCCCAAGCCGCGCTTCGGCCAGCGCCGCGACGTTGGCGTCGTTGTCCACGGCCACGGGAACGCCAGAGATTGAGTTCAACCAATCACCCAATTTGAATCCGGCCCAGCCGGGGACGTGGTGTGAGGTGTAGACACAGCCCGTGCGCCAGTCAACCGGTCCGCCAAAACCGACGCCGATCGCGTCAAGCTTATGTTTCGCCTGAACCTGACTGAGAGTCCGCTCAATGTGGGAACGAATATCGTCGGCGCCTCGATGAGCGTCGACGGCGAACCGGAATCTCTCCTGGATGCAACCTGCGCTATCACCGCGAACGATCTGGAGCTTCGATCCTCCGATCTCAATGGCAAGCGCGCCTTGGTTCATGGGCCGAATATAACCGAGAACCGCTGTTCTCCTCAAGCACCTGGCACAGATTCGATTGACAGAAAGAGCGAGTTCTGGAAGCTAGAGAGCAGATGTACTCAATGCGAACCATGAAGAATCAGATTACCCTTGGCGTCATTGTCGGCAACCGCGGCTTTTTCCCTGATCATCTGTGTGACACTGGTCGCAAGCAGATTCTCGACACAATCGGCAAGCTCGGAATGAGCGCCGTGATTCTGCCGACAGATGCCACCAAGTTCGGCGCGGTTGAAAGTATCGCGGATGCACAGAAGTGCGCGGACCTCTTTCGCGCCGAAGCAGGCCGGATCGACGGTGTGCTGGTGACGTTGCCAAACTTCGGAGATGAGCGCGCCGTTGCCAACACGCTGCGGTGGTCGGGCTTGCGCGTGCCGGTTCTCGTCCATGCGTTTCGGGATCAGCCCCAAATAATGACGATCAAGGACAGGCGCGACAGTTTTTGCGGCAAGATGTCCGCCTGTAACGGCTTGCGCCAGTATGGCATTCCTTTTTCATTGACCACGTTGCATACCGACGATCCGGACAGCACCACGTTTAGGTCTGACCTAGATTCTTTTGCGGTTACATGCCGGGTTGTGCGCGGCTTGCGAAACCTCCGCATCGGCGCTCTGGGCGCAAGACCAGCCGCGTTCAACACCGTCCGTTACAGCGAGAAACTGCTCGAACAAGCTGGCATTAGCATTGAGACACTCGATTTGTTCGAGTTGTTCGGATGGGTTGGCCAGATGAGTGACAACGACGCTCCGGTCCAGGCCAAGCTGCGCGATATCCAGGGGTATGTGTCAACCAAGGGCGTGCCGCCAGCCGCGCTGCTCAAAATGGCAAAGTTCGGCGCGGCCGTGGACCGTTGGATGAAGGCGACCCGCCTCAACGCAACCGCGATCCAGTGCTGGACGGCGATGGAAGAGTTTTTCGGCGTTGTGCCGTGCGCGTTGATGAGCATGTTGAGCAACATGGGCTTAAGCAGCGCCTGTGAAGTCGATGTCATGGGGGCCGTGGCGATGTACGCGATGGCACAGGGGAGCGGGTCGCCCAGCGCGCTCGTTGACTGGAATAACAACTACGGAGATGCCCCGGACAAGGGTGTCATCTTCCACTGCAGTAATCTGCCCAAGGATTTGTTCGCGACACAGGGAAAGGACAAACCGGCAATGGATTACCAGGCAATCATCGCCGGCACGGTCGGAAAAGAAAACACGTACGGCACCGTAGTGGGCCGCCTCAAGTCAGCGCCGTTTACATACCTTCGGGTGGGCACCGACGACGCCGCGGGCAGGATTAGGGCGTATGTTGGCGAAGGCGAGCTGACCGACGATGCTCTCAAGACATTCGGCGGATACGGTGTGGTGAAGATTCCCGATTTCCAGCGGCTTTTGCGCCACATCTGCGAGAACGGTTTCGAACATCATGTGGCCATTAACCAGAGTCGGATCGCTGCCGGCGTTAATGAGGCCCTGAGCAAGTACCTCGGCTGGCAAGTCTACTGGCACTCGTAACACAAACCGATCGGGATTTCGGACTATATGAACGGGCCGCGGCGTCAACCCACGGGCATGCATGACGGTCCTGTCAGGCCCTGCCCGAACCGATGTTCCTCCGCTTGCGCGCGGTTGACGCGACGGTGCTTCCTGGGCAGCGTCGGAGGCGCCGTCGCATTCGCTGGCACGGCTTGGATCGCGAACACCGAAGCCCAGACCCAATCAGCGTCGCACGTCCCAAGCGCACCTTTGCCATCTGGCGTGGCCTTAAGGGTGAAGCCACTCCTCGTCTTTCACCTCGAACAGAAACGAGACCGGACAAGCTGGCGGTCCTATGGCGGTTTGCGCACTCGCGAAGATGTGGACGGCGAGATCAAACGCATCCAAGAAGAATTGCGGGCCCTTGCCGCGAAGGCGGAGTTCCCTCTGGAGTTTCAACAACTCACGGAGATTAGCAGCAGCGACGATGCGCGCGCCGCCGCAGCGACTGCTTGCGATGTTTTTCTCGTGTTTGGCGCAAGCGGCGCACAGCAATGGCTCGAGGCTCTGGCAGACACGGGAACACCCAACATCCTGTTCGTACGCCACAGATCGGGCCCTGTCTATCTATGGTACGAAATCGCCCACTGGCGCCTGCTTCGAAAGAGCGAGGATATCAAGGTTGAGCCGAATCTCGGATTTGAAGATATTGTGGTTGACGAGCAGACAGACGTGCTGTGGCGACTCCGCGCTCTCTACGGCCTGAAAAACGCCCGCGGCACGACAATGCTCGCTGTCGGAGGTCTGGCAGCCTATAGCAGACCCGCCCAGGAAATCGGCCCCACACACGCTCGCGACGTGTGGGGTTACAGCTACAAGACCGCCACGCACGACGAGGTCGCTCAGCGCCTGCAAAGCGCCAGAGCGGACGCGAACGCGATGAACAATGTCGAGCGCCAGACGGCCGAGCTTCTTGCACAGCCGAACATAGCCCTCGAAACAGAGCGCCGGTTCGTCGTCAACTCATTCCTCGCCACCCGCGTGTTCAAGGAAATGATGGCCGAGTGCGACGCGACGAATCTCGGCGTGGCGCACTGCATGGGCGGCCTGATCCCGATCCTCGACACCCCACCGTGTCTTGTGTTGAGCCTGCTTAACGACGAAGGTTTGACCGCGTTTTGCCATTCCGACTTCACACACACGATTCCGGGCGTGTTGCTGCGGTGGGTGTCGGGCAAGCCGTCGTTCGTCTGCAACTCCCATTTTCCGCACCACGGCGTGGTCACACTGGCCCATTGCGCTGCTCCACGCAAAATGAACGGACGCGATCTCGAGCCTACCACGCTCATGACACACTACGAATCCGATTACGGCGCAGCCACCAAAGTGCACTACCCAAAGGGCCAAACCGTCACGTGTATCATTCCAAACCTGCACTGCTCTCGATGGTTCGGCTTCCGCGGTCGGATCGCGGACGCGCCCTCGCTCGACATGTGCCGCTCGCAGATGGACGTCGAGATCGAAGGCGACTGGCGCGCGCTGCTCAAGGAGATGGAAGGATTCCACACCGTGGTTTGCTACGGCGACTACCTGCGCGAAATCGGATACGCCGTTGGAAAAGTAGGCAGTCTCGAGTGGCGAAACTATAGCGGTGATGCGTAGATGGTTCAGCCTGCGCCCAACTCCTCCATTAACTCGTCAAGGGCGAGCTGCTCGAAAAGGTCATACACGACCGACCTGCGTTCGACGAAGAGACAGTAAAAGACGCGGTCCCCCTCTTCCTGCCGTTCGCAGCAGATAACGCGGAATCCCCTCACCCGCAACCTGGCAAACGCTGACAAATTGCCCTCGAGCATTCGAACATCGCCGCGCGGAAGACGCTTGATGCCTTGCCGGAGGGCCCGGCGGGGCTCGGGCGCTAAACGATCGAGAAAATCAACGACCTGCCTGGCCACCTTGATCCGACATCTCACGGCTTGAGCTTTCGCATGTCCGTGAACTCCGTCTTGCCGGCAGTGAAATCGGCGATCGCCCTCATGGCCTCCGGATTCCCCATGATCTCAAGAGTCTCCAGGATCGCGGCCATCTTCTCGCGCGACACGAAGAAACCAACAGTCTTGCCCCGCCTCGCAATGGCAAAGGTATCGAGTTTCCGTAGCAGGCTGGGCAGGTTCGCTTGAGCGTCGGAAACGTTGAACACGGTAGATTTCACTTGAAATCAACGTACTTTTCGGCATGGAAATGTCAACTCCAATTCCGATTCCCGAGTTCTTCAGGGCTCGATCAATTTCACCCGGTAGAACCTCGAATGGTCCACGCCCTGGGCCTTGTCCGTCGCCGATGTCGTGTCGCCGCTGGCGCTGACCTCGTCGCCCAGGTTCCGCCACTCGCCGTCGGCAAGCCGCGCTGTGAACTGGAGTCGATACGTCTTCCCCGGCACCGACCACCAACTCACCACCACGCCCCCCACGCCGTCGAGCGCGACATCCTTGAGCGCCAGCGCGGACTTCTTCCGCGTCGGGTCTGTGCCCGCCTGGATTTCCTGCCAGTCGGTCATCCCATCCCCGTCGTCGTCGTCGTCAAACGCGGCCGCCGTCGCGTCAATCTCAACCGGCACCGCCCCCTCGTTAACGACGGCTTTTGTTATGCGCAACTCCGGCGGCGGAACCGCCGCGAATCTCAACGTCACTACCGCCCCAACTCCTCCCACCGGCACCGCGCCGGCCAAACCAAGACGGACAATGCCGCGTTCATTTGTGTTTGCCGCCATGGACATGCCATGCGCGAAGGTCCCGAGTTCGCCGGGTTCCACTATGTCAACCTCCGGCTCGTATTCGATAGCTAAGTCCAGTGAATGGACTTGCGCCAGAGTCGATCTCGCAAGCAGCCAGAACCGTGTCTCCCCGACGACTTCAGGGACCTGACGTTTGATCCCCAGCAGAACCGCCTCTTCGCCCGAGCCGGCCCCGTGCAGTGTCACACCATCCTTTTGCGCTCCATCCGATCCCGGCAGACCACCGAAGTTCTCAGGCCAGTTCCCGGACACGTCTCCAAGCAACACCGCAGTGAAGTTCTGTCCGGACTGGTTCCCGGCCAGGTTTGCATAACCGCGGTTCGCGGGACTGAACTCCCACACCACGCCCGCGCCCGGAAACGGCACTGGAAGCAGATCAACCGCCTTCTGCAGTATGTAGAACGCGTCAAACGCCGTGATCGCGACTGTCTTGTCCACGTTGGCCGCCGTCGAAGCGTACCCGGTCAGATTGATCAGCTCGGCATCATGCTGCAGTACCAACGAAGCGTCGTAGGCGGTGATGCCGGTCGCATCATCGACTTTGGTGGGTGTGAGAACATAGCTGCCAGACTCGGCTCCACCAACCGTGTACGCGCCATCCGTTCCACTGGTTCCCGCGTAAGTCCGAGCGCCCGCCAACGACATTTGCACGCCTGGAACCGGACGGTCCCCGTTCCAAAACGCCACACGACCGCTCACGTCGTAAACAGCGCTCACGGCAAATGTGCCATCGGCGGTCTCGACCGGAATGGCGCCGTTGTTGAGCGAGACTGCAACAAGCTGAAGCGGCGTTGACGCGCCCGGCGCCCCCAGAACCTCGAAATCAAGCTGCGCAAGAACGCCCGATCCAGTGCTCGTTCCGCCCGCGCTGGCCATCGAAACGAGAACCTGCCCAGTTGTGCTCGTGTTCGCCGCAATACTCCAACCAGGCGTCAGGTTGCCTGTGCGCGCGCCTTGGAGCTTGAGCACAGCCGCGTTGAACTTGACTGTGAACGAGGCGGAACCCAGGCCCGTGGCGTTCGCCACGTTCACCGGCACTTCGACGACGCTCAGATGTCCTCCGCCGGTTGCGGGCAGACCAACGCTCGCCGTCTCACTCAGATAACTGAACGCGCGGAGCATGGTACCGCTCTGGCCTGACACATCGCCGACAGTTATGTCGACTAGCGCCGGGTAATGCGTCGGCGTTGTGCAAGTGATTTGGTTTGCACTGACCACAACCACGTCCGCCGCAGGCGTCTCGCCGAACCTGACTTTGGCGTCCGACTTGAAGTTGGCCCCCGCAATTGTCACAGCCGTTCCTCCACTTGCCGGCCCAAAACTGGGCGTGACCGCGGTGACCACAGGCCTGTCGTTCACGACGATCTGCCAGGGCAGATCGGCCCGACCGGATCGTTTGACACTCACGCCGTCGGTCGCCTCGATGTAGTAGTCCACTCCGGGCGACGCGATGCTCGTTCCCTCGATCGTGGCGGCATAGCGAGTGCCGTTGATATGAATCATGGCGCGACGGGTGTAAGTGGCGCCGCCGGTCGCTCGGAAGAACAGCGTGACATCTTGCACCGCGACATTATCGGTCGCCTCGGCAAAAAGCGTCAGCGGCAATCCCGGCGTGGCGGAGGTGACGGGCGCGTGAGTGATGTCGGGCGGAACGGTGTCCAACGGCGTGCCTTGCGCCGTGTTCGAGTAATCGGACTCGGTCATGTCTGTCTTCACCACGGTGAACTTGTAGTAGTACGGCTGGCCTGGGGTGACGGAAGTGTCCCGGTGGGTCTTGATATGTGACGGGATGATCGAACCGTTGAGCCGGGCATAGCCGCCGTCCGGATTAGTCGAGCGATAGACGTTGTACCCCGCCAACAGCTCGAAATCGTCCTGCATCCAACTCAAGTCCACTTTCCCCTCGCTACCGGTGGCTTGGAGGTTCATCGACTCAGTGCCCGAGGTAATGATCTCGAATCTGAAACGACCCGCATCGTCGCCCGTCACAAGCCAGGGGTCATCGGCAGCAACCGCGCCAGCCACGCGAATGAGTTGGTAGCCGTCCCCAGTGGTGGGGCTGACATTGAATGTGCCCACCCAAGTCCGCGAATCACTCCATTGACCGGACACGGTGTTATCCGTGTAAGGCTCGTCGGGGCCGAACGACACCCGCGGCTGTGTGTTGCTGTCCATGTCCCGGTTGAACGTGATTGTGAAGGTGACGGCTTCGGCGCCCACAATGGCCACGTTGGTCCCCCCTCCCGTGGAAAGGCCCACGCTAGCGACGAACGGGTAACAGTCGACGGGCGGCTCGGTCAACGCCGGTTCCCACTTGTAGCGGCCGAGGTTGAAATCATCCTGATAATCCCAGATCGAATTCTCGATGAGTGTGGGCGAGATCGTGCTCCAATAGTTGCCACCGATGTAGAACTGTACGTCTCGTCCGAGGGAGCCAAGCCCTTCAGGCATCACCTTGAAGAGGAGCCGGCGATTGGGGCGCGGATCCCACCATTGATTCAAGATAGCGTTGTTCTTGAAGCTCCCGTAAGGCGGTTCGTGAACAAACGCGTCGGTCGCGGCATTCAGCGCCTCTTGGTCCCAACTGCCCGGCACCTCCACCAAATATGGATCCTTCGGGTAAGCCGAACTTACGTTAACCTCCTCCCATTCTCCGG
>JAXDCU010000125.1:0-11828 GCA_034677645.1 Verrucomicrobiia bacterium | reverse complement strand
GGGCATGTACAGCATGTCGCCTACCATGAGCGCGTGGAGCGCGCATCTGTTCTATCTGCACTGGCGCTATACAATGGACGTTGATTTCCTCCGCAATCGGGCATGGCCGTGGAGCCGTGATGTCGGGCTCTGCATGAAGCACCTGCTCCGAACGAACGAGCTGGGCGTGCTTGTTCTGCCTCTGTCATCGTCGCCGGAAATCTTCGACGCCAGTCCACGCGCGTGGTTGAAACCCAATAGCAACTACGACTTGATGTGCCTGCGCATGCTTTTTCTGGCTCTCGCTGAAATGGCGGACGCGCAGAATCTCGGCGCCGATGCTCGCGAGTGGTCCGACCTTGCAAAGCGTCTGGGGCCATATCACGTTCGCGCGGACGGCACGCTTAGAGTCTGCGCGCGCGAGGACCTGCCAGGCAGCCACCGCCATCTCTCCAACCTGATGGCTGTCCATCCGTTTAACCTGATCAATGTCGATAACCCGGATACCGAGCAACGCGTCATCGCGCCCACCCTCGCGGAATGGGACAAGTTCGGCCCCGGCGCCTGGTGTGGTTACAGCTACTCCTGGATGGCTGCGTTGCGAGCGCGCGTCGGCCAAGCCGAGGAAGCCAGGCGTTTGCTGGAGGTTTTCGCAAAGGCATTCGTGCTGCGGAACGGGTTTCACGCGAACGGCGACCAGACGAAGTCCGGTTACTCGAGCTTCACCTACCGCCCATTCACGCTCGAAGGCAATTTCCTGGCAATGCACGCCGTTCACGAGATGTTACTCCAAAGCTGGAGCCCAACACCAGGTCAGCGCGACTCTGAAGTCATTCGCCTCTTTCCGGCCACGCCGCGTCGTTGGCACGATGTGTCGTTCGAGGACTTACGTGCCGAGGGTGGGTATCGGGTCTCCGCCCAACGCGAAGACAACTGCACGACATGGTTCAAGATCGTCGCGTCACGCGATGGACTTCTCCGTGTGCGCGACAATTTCGGAAATCGCGCTCCCACATGGAACCGCGCGGGAATTAGAAGGAATGGCTTGAACTACGAAATCCCCGTCAAAGCCGGCGAGAGCGTCGAGGCGGCGCTGCCCAAAGCCGGCGCCACATAGACTGGACGGTATAGACGGCGTGCATTGAGTTGAGCCAGCGCGAAGTGAGTGGCTGAGGTCGCATGGAGCGCACCAAGTCCAATGCGGCCACAGGCAGCCGGGGATAACCAGCTAGTGCCCGAACCAGGATATCGTCGGAAAGGTACTTGGTGAGGCTCTGCAATAGCACTTTGATGTCGAACAGGCCGGGGCCGCGACCTTCAATTGAGGTGTTGAACATCTGAGAGCGCGGCAAATCGATTATGTAATAGTCGCGCCCTGCCAGGAGTACGTTTCTCTCCCAGAACGCCCCGTGCTGTAGACCGGCTCGGTGCATGGCTGACGTCAGCAATAGAAGCTGGGCAAGCTCGGGCGGCTCCGTCCCGGGATGCTCTTTGAGCCAATACCGCAAATCTGAGGCGCCTTCGACCTCTCGCGTGGCCAGAAGTTGATATCGCCCGGTATCCTGGGACTCACCACGCGCCCAGAACAGAGGGGCGCTACACGCGACACAGTGGTCTTCCAGGTGGCAAAGAGCCCGGAATTCGCGTTCCGCGCGCCCGGTGTAGAGCCCGATTCGCTCCAGGATCGAAGGCCGGCGCTTGAGGTAGAGCTTCACCACGATTCTGGTGCCGCCAGATAACGTCTGCCTCCACACCAGTGTGCCTGGCTGGTTCTTTATCAGGGTGCCAGCGCTCGGGTCGAGACGCGTCGCGGGTCCCGCCGGACCGCTCCGCGTGTGCGGCTGCACCTCAAGTTGCTCTATCATGTCTGGCGTTTGACCATCAGGGCGTAGCGATGGCCAGAGCCCGCCAGAAGAACCGCCGGCCACGCAATTAACTCAGCGCCGCATTCGCGAGCTAGCCGTCGTACGTGCTCCACGGTCATGGTCATTTTGGGCGGTTTTCCATCAAAAGGCCGACGCAATCGGCGCCCCAGGTTCTTGAGCGAGTGATAGTCAAAGAACGTCATGATGACGAACCTGCGCGCCACACGCAGCAGTTCGCGCACGAGGCGTTCCCGTTCTTCGGGGGTGGGCAGATGATGGTTCAACCGCACGCAGACCGCGCCGTCCAGACTGGCATCGCGGAACGGAATATGGAATCCGGACGCGACCATCCAGCACTGTTTTGCGCCGACCAGACCGAATTTGCGTCCGTATTGGACTTGGCCAAGCGCGATATCGCTCTCAATTAACACGTCGGTGTGTGGGGCGAGTTGGGAGCTTAGTCGCCCGCCACCGCATGGCAGGTCCAGCAAGGTTGTGCTTCGGGGCTGGGTGGAGAGCAAGCGTGACAGGAGTGTGTATTCACGGCGTGTAGTCCAGCGCTTGGACCAACGCTCCGCGTACATCTTGTTGTACTGGGTTGCATCCACCATGTCTTGATAGCTCTTCTGATAACTCTCACTTGTCTCGGTCGGCTTCGTGTCGCCCCACTGTTCGGCTGAGCCAAAACGCGCGAGCATCGGAATCCCGTCGCGTATGGGATACAAGACATCCTCGGCCGCGCATCGAAGCGCGGACCCGGTTAGCGCCAGCGGCTGTCGGCACCCTGGACAGGCCAACAAGGGAACGAGTGACGCCCATTCGAGGTTGGCGGATACGTCATCATTCATGGGAAGCCAGGTTTCTGTCTACAGAACGCATCGCGATCACAAACTGCCGAGGGCAGCGCTCTGTCGCTGCCGAAACAGCCGGAGGGAACCGCTCTGTCGGTTCCCGAGCGTTAGGGCATTGACGGAGCAATGCCCTCCGATTGCTAGGTTAATGGGGAGTCTTGATGACACACAACTTATCACGCATCTGGGCCGTGAACCTATTAGGCACATGCGCAAGATAGCCACACGGCGAACAAGCCTGACGAAACACCTTCTGAAAGGCAAGAAGCGAAAATGGCGATGAGTACGAGCGCGATTGGGAATGCCAGCGGGGTCGAATCAGCGCGGCGAATCCAACGAACCGGAAAGAGGCAAGAACCTGAACCACGTTCTCCCAAACAGCGGGCGGTGCCACGGAATATGATTGCTGGCCGGAGGGGAGAAACATCAAGCTTCTGCCGAATGCGTCATTTTCTGGTGGAACTGTTCTTTCGGATTGCCGCCAGTGGCTGGGTGCCTCGCCTCTGGTTCACGGATGAACTGCCGCCACCGCCCACCGGACCGCGCCATGAGGGACCTTTGCGAATCGAAGTTGTGTCGCATTGTTGGCAGTACTCGTGGCTGCTCGCATACCAGCTCAGTTCGTTGGTATTGCATCCGCCCACGAGGTTGTCAGTGAAGATGACGGTGTTCCATAGTCCAGAAGACGACGCCACGCGCCGACTTTTGGGTTTCTTCGGACAACAGCGCATACCGGGAGTGACATGGCATTGGTGGCCGCTGCCGAAGGAACGCATCTTTCGGCGCGCGATTGGCCGCAATGAAGCGGCTCTGGCCACAAAGGCTGATTGGATTTGGTTCACCGACTGCGACGAAGTGTTTCACCGTGGTTGCCTTGACTCGCTGGCCGACGCGCTGCCCACGGAAACGGCGCCGCTGGTGTACCCTCGACGCAGTCTCAGAACACAACTGCTAGACTCCGACGATCCGATCTTCCAACGCCACGGCACTCAACCCGAACTGGTGGACATTGACGTCAATCGCTTCGAGTTGGTGACCAACACACGCGCCATAGGCGCACTGCAGATCGTGCGGGGCGACGTTGCGCGCGCCGTGGGTTACTGCAAAAACATCAGGCACTACATGGAACCCTTGAAGCACTGGCACAAGTGTTACGAAGACCGGACATTTCGCTGGCTGCTGGGGACGCAAGGCAAACCGATCAACCTGCCGAATCTGTACCGCATCCGGCATGCAGCCAAAGGCCGCCGCAGGGTGGGCCGGCCGGCCCAGTCACTCGGCGCCACATGACGGGCTGAATCCCGTCCCCGGCGCGCTGGTGACTGAACTGATGAACATGTCGTCTGAAAACCTGGCGAATCTCAACTAGCGCGGTTCGCCAAGCACAGTCTCAGTCATCTCTGAGATTGGCGTGTTGGTCAACGTTCGGGTGCCGTAGAGGTAGATCGTGCCTGACGGATCGAACACCTCGTACTGGCCGCGCGAAGACCAGGCAATCTGGTCCAAGTCTGGCGTGGACAGAAGGTCAAAGAACTGGTCAGGCTCGCCTCCGAGAAGAAAGAGCTCTTCCAGGACTGTGTCATTCGAGCCGGCACCGCCGCTTGTATCAGACGGCGCGATGCTGCAGTAATAAGCCAGGAAATCCACAGGCGTTGACCGCGGCACTACCTGGTTGCGCAGGACCACGCCTTCGATGCCGGCGGCGATCAACTGACCATCCCATGCCGTTGCAGCGTACAGCGATTTACCTGTCGGCGTGACGATCGGCGTCCAAGACTCCAGGTCGGCGCTCGAGAGCACGAGACCCCAGTTGCCCACGACATACCACGAATCTCCGACGTAGGCGACATCCTTCAGTGACACACTTGTGCCGCTGCTACGTTGTTTCCAGTCGGAACCGTCGGTGCTGGTGAGAATAGTGCCGTATTGTCCTACAGCGACCAGAGAGCCACCCACCCAGCGCACCTTGTTAATCCAGTTTGCCGTGAGTGGAGGCACCAGGAACCAATCGGCGGCGTCAACACCCGCGGTTAGCAAGGCCCCCTGTTCGCCAACCGCCGCCCAGCCGCCCGGATGCGCGGCGACTCCGGATAGGAATTTCCCGGTCTTCGGTGTCAGGGCAGTCCAATTGGCGCCGTTCGCGCTGGTCAGGATGGCCCCTTCGTCGCCGGTCAACACGTAGCGTTCGGTGTTGGCGGCAACGCCCTGCAAAGTTTTCGTGGTCACGCCAGTGAGTTCTTCCCAGATCAAGCCGAGCGTGTTAAACGTGGAGTTAGTCACGGTCATTTCGGTTCCGACGTAATTGGTGACAAGCATGTTGGTCTCGCCGGCGCGGCTGATCAGTATCTTGCCAGCGTTGCCCACGGCCAACAGCAGATTGGTGTTTCCTCCCACGCCCAGCAGAACGGTGTTCGTGACCTGACCGGTAACGACCTCCCTGGACCACACGAGACCGTCGAGGCTGGTTAACACAGTGGCCAAGTCGCCCACGGCGACGCGGAGACCATTCGCAACCGTCGTCACGTCCCACAGCCAGGCGCGGGAGGAGAAAGGACCGGTGTCCCAGGCATAGACGGCGTTAGTGAAGTAGCCCTCAACAAACTTGCCAGTCCGACCGGCCACCGCGAACGAGCTCTCGCTACCAACGGCGGCTAAATATGTCCAGGGCGGCGCCGCGTGCTCGTCGATCTCGCTGGTCTGCCGGACCCATGTAGTACTTCCGTTTGCGCGGAATAGAATCTCCTGGTCGCCGACCAGCAGAATGCCGGTGTCGTTGAACGTGACGTCCAGCAGATTATTCGTCGTGCCAGCGTTCAACGAAGTCCATGACTGGCCGCTGTTCGAGCTGGACAAAGCAACTCCGCCTTCGCCCACAGTCACAAAAATCCAGCCGCCGACTGACTGGGCGGCTCGCACCCGGTTGTAGTGGGTGTTGGGAACACCACTCACCTTATTCCACGAACCGCCGCTCGTGGTCCTCAAGATCGTGCCGTTCTCACCCACGGCGACAAAGGACGTCCCTGCTGCCGCGACGCCGCGCAACCAGTTCGAAGTGCCTGATGTAGCTTTTGTCCAATTGGTGCCCGTCGTGCTCGTGTACAAAGCGCCGTCGTCACCCACTGCCACGGCACGCTGGCTGCCGGCCGCCACGCCTTCAAACCAGCTATCGGTCGCTGGCGTGACGGTTGCCCGACTGAAAGTCCGCCAGTTATCCGACCAGAGAATGAGTCCATTTTCGCCACTGACCAGCAGGCGCCCGTCAAACGCAGACACGCCGCGCAGGTAGTTCGTGACACCGCTTCGCAACGGTTCCCACCGTCCATCGGCGAACCGTATGTGCACCGCTCCAGCGTCACCCACTTGAACGTCGGTGTCATCCTCGCGCAACATGTCGAGAACATTGTTCCCGTGCGGGGCTGGATTTGACCACCGCCATCGGGCGGGATTGAGCGCGTCCGCCTCCACGTTAGCGGCCAACCACAAGGCGCCAGCCGCGCTTGCCACTAGCCAGCATATTTCGCAGCGCGGCCGAGCCGCAACCAAACGCGCCCACCTTGTCACGAGAGGCTTAGGGCTCTGGAGCCGCGCCTTCCGCCGCGCCGCGGAGGCGCTGCCGCGCAGCGCTGGAACTCTTTCCCAAACTGCACGATGTGAACAGATGGTGGCACACCTGTTTCTGACTGCCAAAGCGATGTTTCTAGAACATGCCCATATGCGAGCTAAAGCGGCACGAATCGACTCAGCTCTGCCAGCGACATAAAGAGACGTCGTCTTCATGTTCATTTAGGCGGTCGGACATCCAGCCAGCGGCCCGTTACTACAGAACCTCCAGGCTGGACCCACTTCCATGCCTGGAGGTTCTCCCCCAATCCCCATTGAGCTGCACCCTCGGGGATGTTATTACTCACCCCGGCGCTCGCGCTTCTGCTCGCGAGATTCTTCCATCTGTTCCCGATGCTTTGGCAACTGTTCGCGGAGCTCCTGGAGGCGCTCGCGGAGCTGCTCGCGGATTCGGGCCTGCTCGCGCAATTGTTCACGCAACTGCTGCCGCAATTGCTCTCTCTCAGTTTCGGTGGCTCCGACTATCTCCTTCTTGAGCTGCTGGATTTTCTCCTGGTACCGCGCACGTTCGCGGGTCATTTCCTGGACGGCCTCTTGCACGTCGTCAGATAAACCTTGATGCACGCGGGTTTGCTTCTTTTCCATGGCTGGCCCCGCCACGTTCAACCGATCGCGATCGCGTTGCTGAACGCCGCTCCCATTTCCCGTGCCCGGATTGCCTGGATCAGCCGGGCCGCCGCCGCCACTTCCTCCGCTCCCACTGCCTTGTCCGATCGCTGACGCGGTTGCCAATCCAAGCCCCGCCGCCAGGACCAGGCCCATCCATTGTGTCTGTTTCATCGTCTTGCCTCTCATCATCTGCCTCACGGTCATGCTTACTCATTGGCAAAAACCGTGCCATGTGAGAAATGCCTCGTGAAAACCAGGCAATTCTCGTTTTGACCGCCCAACTCCGTAGCCGGCAGGCTAAAGCCTGTACAACAACAACTGCGCTGCGTTTGTTGTCTAGCCTTTAGGCTGCAGCCGGTCAGAATATGCATCGCTGGCCAAAACCCGCTTTTCCGGGATAAACAGCGGCGCCGCTTGTTGGGCGCTGGAGCCCAAGGCTAATGAGTTCTCATTGGGCGCCAGCGCCCAGAACCCAGTCCGCTTCGCGCAGGTTCGTGGCCCAGGGCGTCACATGGCGCATGTCCATCGGACGGCGGCGAGATCGGACACCATCAGCAGAGAACGCCAGTTCTCCGCTGCGACGGCTGGCTCAACAGTCACTCGGGATGCAGTGGAGTGTCCGGCAGTGACGGTAGTGACAATTCAAACTGGCAACCCCCTCCGGGCGGGTCATGCAGCTCCAAAGTGGCGCCCATGTGATCCGACAGTCGCTTGCTGATCGCCAAACCAAGTCCGCTCCCTCCTTCGCGCGTGGACTTGCATGGGAGAAAGAGCTTCTCACGCAAGTGACGGGGAAAGCCTAGGCCCTCGTCGGTGACTTTGAAGCTGATACGGTCTGCGGATCGCTCGACGTCAAAACGCACTCTTCCGCCCGCTGGCGTCGCCTGAACGGCATTCTCCAGCAGGTTCACCAGAATCAGCGCGGCCAAGCTGGCGGTTTGGCTGGAGACCGGTGTTGTGTCGAGCCCCGCCACTTCAATGTGGATGCCTTGTTCGCGAGCCAAGGGACGCACGCGCTGCACTGCCTGCTCGGCAAGTTCCCGCACGGTCATTTCGTACGCGGCGCCCCCCTTGGTGGAAGCGAGCACGTCCATTGTCTCGTTCACCAAGGCCTGCATCCGGCGCGTCGCGGTGAGTGCGTCCTGCCAGTCTTCATCTGTCTCCGTCCGCGGGCCTCCACGGGCGGCAACGAACTCCGATAGACTGGCGAGCGGATTCTTTAGTCCGTGCATCAGGTGCGCCGAAATCGCGCCCAGCGCCGAAGCGCGCGCCGTGAGGGAGAGCTCGTCGGTTGCTTGTTGCAGCCGCCGGTTGCGGCTGGCCAGTCGACGGTGCAAGCGCTGCACTTGGCGAAATGCCATGTGCAGCAAAGCCGCCAGCAAACCACCCCCGACAAAAAACGCCAGCAAAGCCTGTGCGCCCAGCAGACGATCCAGCCGGGCATACTCAGCGGCAATGCTCTCGCCCTCGATGACGAACTGGGTCGCCCCGGCCACGGGCCCACCCTCCTGTCGATGAACCGGTACGGTCGCCTCTAGAATCGGCACGCGCTCGATTTCGTTCGTGCTCCATTGCGGCAGGTAGATGAACACATCGCTCAGCGACATACGCCGATAGAACCGGCTGTGCGGCCGCGATTTGGAAACGCCGCGGAGGGCGTCGAAGCTCAGCGATCGAGGTTCGATCGTGGCCGGAAACGAATCGATAAATGTGCCGTTGGTGTCGAACAACCGGATTCCCAGCACCCCCTTCAATCGCGATGCGCGGATCGCGGCGTCGAATCCGATCTCGAGGTCGCTGACCTCCAGGGACGAGTCTCGCCCGCTAGCATCGAGTTGCTCCATCAAAGTCACGGCATGCAACATCGCAGCGTCGCGATCCGCAATCTGCCTTCGGAGTTGCGCCCGGGCCGCAAACCACGCGGCGAAGATGACTAACGCCAGAACAACCAACGCCGTGGCTAGCACGAATCCGTAGGCGCGCTCCGACCTGAGCATGGCCTCTTCGATGCCCTGCAGAGTCGACATCGCCTGTTGCCAGCGCGGTCGTTTGCGTGCCGTTGGAAAACTGAGCTCAGAACTCATACCCCACCCCGGCCCAACAGGCCCAGTCCGAGAAATCGTCGATCGGATCGTTGCTCATGTCCCATTCCCGCTCCGCGCTTGCTTTCACTAACCAGTGACTGGCCAGCCGTTTTTCCACGCTCAGACCCAAAACCACCAGGTCCCGGTACCGCCGGCCGTCACCCACGCTCTGCAGATGATAATAATAATGCCCCACTCGCGCCGTCCCGCCAATGTCCCAGCCCCGGTCAACCCACCGCATGGACGACCGGAATTGGACTCGATCGTAGTCAAAATAACCGGCCCCGTTGTCGCGGTTGAACAATCCGGACAGTCTCGCCGTAGTGCGCCAGTGGCGTGCTGCGTCCCAATAGTGCCGCCAACTTGCCCCAAACTCGTGTTGTTCGTACACCAAGTCCGTGCCGGGAACCACAAAGCCTTCCGAGTCCGTCTCTCCGCGCGTGTCGTAAACGCGCCACCGGCACTGATAGTCAAGCCCGACTTCTGAACGCGCGCCATAGGTGTGTAACAGCGCCGCTCGGGCCGTGCCCTCCCAGTAATCGTCGAGTTCGGTTTCGTAACCCTGCCGCATTCCCGCACCTCCCAGCTCCGCGAACCAGTGCCGCCCCAGGTCCCATTTCCAGGAAGGCTCCAAAGCTAGACTGTGTCCCTTCACCAAGACACGCCGCAGATCGCCCTCGGTCTCAGAGACGTCCAACACCTGGTTCTGGTATGCGTAGGAGATCGCGGCCTTGCCTTCACTCGACTCGCCCATGCCAAACCCGCCGGTCAACACCGCGGACAAGAACTGCTCATCGTCCACCGACGGCGCGTCGAAATACCGCGTGCCCTCGGCTAGCATCATCGAACTCACATGCGCACCGCTCGACCAGAACCGCGTCAGCAACGCTTCGACTGTCCCTTGCGCGAACGCGCTGTGCTCGACCGTCAAGCCCGATCGTAGGACGTTGTCCCGGTAACCTCCGGCGACGTCGGCCCGGCCAAAGAAATCCCACAAACCCACCAGTTCCTCGTCCGCCGACGTGTGTTTCCCGGCAAGAAGAGATAGAGCGAATAGCGCGCCGAAGAGCAGCCGGCGCAAACGCCACGTCGCAACCGGCACGCATTTCCTGGATAGGACCATTCTCAAGCGCGCTCGTTACCATCAGGAGTCGTGCCAGTTTTCCGGGCGCCATGAATTCGATACCGCAGAAAATCGCGCGTGACGCCCAACAGCCGGGCAGCCGCCGACACGTTTTCGTCCGATTGGCGCAGTGCAAGTTGCACCAGCCGGTTGATAGCTTCGTCGAGTGAGAAACCTTCCGCCGGTAGCCGCCACGCAGGGTTTAGCCAGTCGGTTACCATGTCGGCATCACGAGCTTGAGGCCCACCTGCACCCGGTCCCATATGCGCGAAGTCCATTACCCCAACGTCTTCGAACACAAGCGCTCGCTCAATTTCATGCCCCAGTTCGCGCACATTGCCCGGCCACCGGTGCGCGCGCAGCCGCCGAAAACCGGCCTCGGTAATCTGCCGCGACGGTAGCCGATGGCGCCCGCGGAACCGGTCCAAGAGAAACTCAGCCAACCGTTCAATATCCTCACCTCGCTCGCGCAAAGGGGGAATGTGGAGCCGAAAAACGTCGAGTCGATGGTAGAGGTCCTCCCGAAACTCTCGTTCCGCCACGGCGACCTTCAGGTCCCGGCTCGTTGCGGCGATGATGCGCACGTCGATGCTTATTGAGCGCGTGCCCCCAAGCCGGCGAATCTGGCCGTCTTCCAACGCGGTCAATACCTTGGCCTGCACGGCCGGCGACAAGCTGGGCAATTCGTCCAAAAACAACGTCCCGCCATTGGCGGCTTCGAACAGGCCCAGACGCGTCGCGCGCGCGTCGGTGAACGCCCCTCGTTCGTGGCCGAACAGCTCCGATTCCGCCAACGTATCTGGCAGTGCAGGACAATTGACTTCAACGAGCGGCTGCCGCGCCCGCGGACCACGTCGGTGCAGTATGCGCGCCAGACTTGACTTTCCCGTTCCCGTCTCGCCGGTGATAAGCACGGGCGGTAGACGTCCCTGCATCCGGCAGTCGGCTGACAGTATCTTCTCCATTTGCTCCCGCAACGGCTGCAACGACACGCCAAAGTAGAACTCGGCGTCGTCCCGGCTCTGGGCGGCATGTTCGGCGGCACGGGCGGACTGACGCGCGTTCCGCGCGCGGGCTAGGACCAAAGGCAAAAGCTCCGCGTCGATCGGTTTGACCAGGTAGTCCAACGCGCCAAGCTTGAGCGCCTCTACAGCCCCTTCAACGGCGCCCTGGGCGGTCATGACGATCACGCCGGTGGCCTTCTTGAGTAGGCCGGCTTTCAACAAGTCGGTGCCTAAGCCATCAGGAAGATGAACGTCCAGCAGGGCGAAATCGAAATCCGTTGCCCCGGCATGTACCCGGGCGGCGGCGACTGTTTCCGCCTGTGTAACCTCGGCTTCGAGCCGTTCCAGTTGGGCAGCAAGCCGGCGCCGCAGCAACGGTTCATCTTCGACCACCAGCACGCTCTGGCCGGCAAGAGGACCAGCGGACGTAGTATCGTTTGCCATGAATCAGCGGGGTTCTTGATCCGACGGTCTTGTCGGTGTTGTCAACCCCGCGAGCCTACAGCACTCCACGGTGCGTCTTCAAGGGCGACAGAGAAGACACTAGCGAGGCGCCATCGGAGTAGGATTCGCGGTTATCGTGCGGTGGCAGCCAATGATCACTCCAAGACTCAGAACAACGATGAGTGCCAAAGCTACCGCGCTTCGGCGGATCGATCCCGAAAAGCCCAAAGTCCGCGGCGAACCAAACC
>JAXDCU010000124.1:0-3613 GCA_034677645.1 Verrucomicrobiia bacterium | reverse complement strand
CGCCCCATGAACCTGCAAAACAATCACCGCGAAGCGCACGATGACCACGGAGGTTCCTATTAGCTCTTCCGCGGTGGTCTTCGCGGCGCACTCCGGCCTGTGGGGCGTGCTGGTGATAGACATGGTGCAATTCTTTATCAAGATGTCGGCTGTGTTCGCCGCGGCGTATTTCGCGGTACAGCTTCCGGAAGTAGGCGGGCTCGAAGGACTGGTGGCCAAGCTGTCGAGCCGGAGTGGGCCTGGCGGCATCAACTACCTGAACATGCTTCCGGACTTCTCTAATCACTGGGACATCGCCGTGGCGGTGTTCATCATGCCGCTTGCCGTTCAGTGGTGGGCGGTCTGGTATCCCGGCGCAGAGCCTGGGGGCGGCAGCTATATCGCCCAGCGCATGTTGGCATCGAAGTCCGAGAAAGATTCACTGGGCGGCGTTCTATTCTTCAACATCGCCCATTATTGTCTTCGTCCATGGCCGTGGATCATCGTGGCGCTCGCGTCGTTGATTGTTTACCCGGAGTTGTCCGACATCCAGCGGGCGTTTCCCAAGCTCGATCCGACTCTGTTGGGGCACGACATCGCCTTTCCCGCGATGTTGAAGTTTCTGCCCGCCGGCTGGATTGGTCTGATGGTGGCGGGATTGATCGCGGCGAACTCCTCGACGATTCTGACTCATCTAAACTGGGGCGCTTCCTATCTGGTGCACGATTTCTACCGCCGTTTCGTCAATAGGCGGGCGACGGAGAAGCACTACGTTGGGGCGGGCCGCGTCGCCACGATCGGCTTGTACATATGCGCGGCCGGGTTGACGTTCATCCTTGATACGGCCAAAGACAACTTCGACATAATCCTCCAGATCGGCGCCGGCACGGGACTGCTCTATTTGCTGCGGTGGTTCTGGTGGCGGATCAACGCTTGGTGTGAGGTCGTGGCCATGGTCAGCTCTTTCGGGATTTCCATCTTCTGGCTGCTTGTCCGGAAATGGGGTCCGTCGGTCTTGCGCTTTCGGGCTGGGTGACTGGCACCGCGGTGATTTGGTCCTCGCTGTTCGCGGTCGGCAACTTCCTGTATGGCCGTCTCACTTACGGCGTCATCTTGAGCTGGGTCTTTGTGTTGAGCGGATTGGGTCTTGTCGCCGTGATCAACCGGCTGTGGACGACCGACAAGAGGGCGGGCCGTAACATTGTTACAGAAGCTGGATCATGAGTATGACCTCGCGCGAAAGGGTGCTAACGACCCTCGCACACCAGGAACCGGACCGCGTACCGTACAACTTACGATTGGTGCCGGAATTGCGGGACATGGTCGCAAGACAAATCGGCACCCAGGACTTTCCGGAGCACTTCGCGCATGACATCCGATACATACCCAGCCTGCTACCAGAACTGCCGCCGAAACCAGACGGACTGCCTGTGGAGAAGTGGACCCCGGAGCCAACCGAGGCGGACATTGCCAAACTGAAGATCCAGAGCCAGGCGCTTCATGACCGAGGTCTGGCGGTTTGCGGTGGATACTACATGGGAATCTACGAGCGCGCCAAGGAATGGCTTGGCGACGAGGCCACGATGATTGGCCCGTACGCTCAACCGCGGCGGTTCGCGGAATTGCTGGATCGGATCGTGGCGTGGAAATGCGCGCTCTACGGCAGTTTCGCGGCCGCCGGCGCGGACATTGTCTTGATCGGGGACGACCTTGGCACCCAACGTTCCCTGGTGATGAGTCCGGCGATGTATCGTGAATGGTACCGTCCGAGACACCAGCAACTAATCAACCATCTTCGGTCGATCCGTGGCGACGTGAAGGTCGCGTTCCACTGTTGCGGGCACGTAACTCCGCTAATTCGAGATTTGATCGAGATTGGAGTCGACATTCTAGAAGCGGTACAGGCGGAGTGCATGGACATCGCGCAACTCAAACGGGAATTTGGCAAGGACATCGCTTTTTTGGGGGGGCGTGGGCGCGCAGACCGTCTTGGCCAGCCGCGTGCCCCAAGAAGTCATTGATGGCGTGCGACGGACCCTTCGCATCATGGCCCCTGGTGGCGGCTACATTGCAGCCCCCTGCCACACGCTCATGGAAGAAGTGCCGTGGAGCAGTGTTGTGGCATTCCATCAGGCCCTGCGAGACTACGGAGCTTACCCCAATCCGGGAAGGTGAACCTGCTCTGCAAATTGACCCCGCGGCACAACGCCTTCGGCCCTGTTCAGGGGAATGACATGAACCGGATCACGCGCGCCTGGATATCATTGTTGAATTCAGCAAGGCAATTGGGTGTGTCGAATTGTAGATTGTCGACGGCATTGTGGGCGCGGTAGGCTCGCTTGGCAGCCTCGACGGTTTGGGCGACGTTTTCGCATGGATGGCGCCAGTCCAGTTTCGGCGCAACTACAAGCATCCGACGCGGAGCGATGGCCGATAGTATCTCGGGAAAGTCGACCGGCGCCTCTGACTCGCGTCCCACAAACTGTCCGAGCCGCGGCAACCAACCGTACAGATGCGACCAACGGCGAAGCCCGCCGTCGCCCACAGCATCAGTGTCGGTCCGAAACGGGGCGAACCCCGAGACACTAACCGCGGCTGCGACGCGTTCGTCGAGCGCGGCGGTGCACGCCGCGACGAAACCGCCCATGCCGAAGCCCACAAGACAAACGCGTTGCGGGTCAGTGTTGGGATTCGCGAGCACCGCGTCTATGGCGTGACGCGCATCCAATACCATCTTGCCCAGTATGCTCCAGCGAGGATGGCGATCGTAGAAATCGCGGCGTTCTTCCTGGCGCGCGCCCGTGGCTATTGGATCGAAAGCGAGAACCAGGAAACCGGCTTTGGTGAAAATGACATGGGGAATGTCTCCTCTACGATAGCCTGGGGCGTAGCCACGAGAGCAGTGCAGAGGGGCGAGCAAGATCACGGTTGGCAGCTTGCGCATGTCTGGGGGCGCTTGCGCCGCCATGATGGGGGCCTGGTTTGAAGGGTAGTAGAAATCGGCGTTGACATCGTCGGATCGGCACTTGAACCGGGGCAGACCACCGCGATTCAGGGTTCTCGCAATCTCTTCAGATTCGCCGTCACCGAGAGTCACCTTTGCTGGCGCATAGGCAGGACCGTCTCCCAGAAGCCAACCGAGAAGCTGTCGTGTTTGCCGTGGGCCAGTCGGGGGCTGGGTCGGCGGCACGGGCGGAGGATTCAGTTTTGCCCAGGCGGCATAGTCCCAGGGGTGGTATGGGCGATAACGAAAGACGTCAGCCGGGGCTTTGTTTTCCGAACATAGCGAGAGGAACTGGCTGTGCGCCGCATAAGTCGCGGCGTCCGGGCTGTGCTGGCCAGGCCGGTAACGAAGGGCGAGGTTGCCGCTCTTGCCCAGGAGCCGCCAGACCGGAGCGATCGATTCGTACATCTGCTCGACGGCCCATGTGCTCTCAACCGCGTCATTAATGGCAGTGCTCATTAGGACTGGGCGTGGGGCGATGAGCGCGTACACGAAATGCATGTCGGCGGGTAGCTTGTTTTCACGACCCGCAAAAAAACGCACCTTGGGCGAAACCCAAAGTGGGAACTGAGTCGTTAGTCGCTCAGCCCATTAGCCCAAGGAGTATTGGTGGCCAAAGCGGAAATGCCG
>JAXDCU010000123.1:0-6022 GCA_034677645.1 Verrucomicrobiia bacterium | reverse complement strand
ACCGGCCCGTGAACAGGACCGAGCCCATGCGCCACGGGCGGCGGTTGTTGTTCGGGTCGCCCGGCGCGTTGGCGTGCGCCAGGCAAACCACCAGGGAGCCGTCCGAACGCACCAGGATGTTGTTGCCGGGGTAGCCCTCATTGTGATTCAGGAAATCCACCGCCAATGGCTGTCCCTGATCGAACACGCCGCCTTGCTCGTAGCGGAGATGCCGGGGAGCGCTCCAGGTGCGCCCGCCGTCTCGAGAGGTGCGCACATAAGTAAAGTTATGGTAAAGCTTCTGGTCCTGGATTTGGCGCAGCCAGAGTTGCACAAACGTCTTCGAAACGGGGTCATAGACGCCGCTGCTCTCGCCTTCCCACACGGACACGCCTCCATAGTTCACCTTGTTGGACGGTTGGATGGGCTTCCAGTCCGACCAGGTGCGGCCGTTGTCGTTGGACCAACGGGCTTTGATGTCCTCGCCCACGTCCGATTCGCGCTCGATGCCCTGCACCTCGCGCAGTTCACGGTCCGGCCCGATGTACTGCAACCCGACCCACGGCGCGACGCGCGGCGCGGGATGTTTCAGGTACATTTCCTTCTTCACCAGCGCGATGGGCAGGTTCGCCTTCCACGGCGCCTCGGCGGCCGCGCCTTCCGACACGCGCAGCACGCGCCGCAGGCCTGCATACAAGCGCGCCTCGGCGCCCGACGCCACCCAACACCAATCGGCCAGGTTGCCATCGTGTTCGGCGACGTGGCGCTCGGTCGGGACATAGCCAGTCGCGCCTTCGCCGTAAGCCGTGACCAACACAAAGCAATCCGGGCGCATCCGCTGAGCGGCGAGTTGGAATTCCACGTAGGCCTCGCCGGGCAGGAGCAACCATTGCGCCGGGCCGAAATCGACACAGGGGATTTCAATTCGCTGGCCGGCATCCGCGCGCTGGCGCCAGCTCAAACCCATGGCCGCCAAACAGCGCTGAAACGGTTTCTTTTCAGTGGCGAGCTTCTGCTCCAAGTCCGCGACGGTAAAGCCGGGGCCGTCGCGCGGTTCCAAACGCACCCGCGCCACGCGAAAGTCGACGTTGGTCAGCGGCGACCGTTGCGTCGCAGCCCAAGCCGCCGCCATGGCTTGCCGAAGCCGTTCAGCCAACGCGGCCCGATTCGTGGTTTCGCCGGCGTTGTACTTGCCGGCCACGACATTCCCGGCGCAGCCGGTGAAGTAAACCTGTTTGACGCCCGGCGTCTCTTGCTGGCGCAGGCGCCGCGCCAGCCCTGGAAAGTCCGCCGAAACCTCGCCCTGGCCGTAATAACTCATCGGATGGACGGCATACCCGCTCACGGCGGCAAGGGGGGCGTCGCCGTCCCAGAAACTCAATGTTTTGAGCCACGGGTCGATGAGGTTCTCCGGCGCCTCGCGCGCGACCGGATCGCGCGTGGCGCTCATGCGATCGAACCGCACGGCGCCGTCGGCCAGCAGATAACGACGGTTCGAGGCGATGCGCTCGACCTGCGCGGCGCCCATCCCCAAATGCGTGACGCGCCGCGCCGACGGCAGCGACTCGCGCAGCGCCTGGGCGACGCGCTGGACCGCGACTGCGTGAAAAGCCGGATCGCAGACGGTGCCCTCGCCCTTGTGTTCGCGGAGAATACTTTCGGCCGCCAGGTCGGCCACCGGCGCGTCATGCTGGTGGACGGCGCAGACCATCACGCGCTCGCGATCGGTCCCGGCCGCTTGGGCCAGGACATTCTGCCAATTCTCAAACGCCCGATTGCGAATCTCGCACCAATCGACGGCGACGAAAACAATTGGACGCTCGGCGCCCACCAAGACCAAGCCATGCGCCTCGAGCGGGTCGGCCACGCTCTTGGAAAGCCAGGCCCCGCCCATCATGCCGTGGCCCATTGGCACGGTGACGTCCGCCGAGAACGTGGCCAGGCGAAACTGCTTCTCAGCCGCCCCAGCCGGCGGGCTCGAGAGCCACGCCATGAGTGCAAGGAGCGAAACGCAATGCAGTAGTGTGCGAGGGAGTCCGGGAAATGAACCGCGTTGGTCCGCGCGCATGACCTGAGTTCAGCACGGAACGGAACGGCTGGCAATCGGCGGGAATTGCGCTAGGTGCCGGGGATTTCGGACTCGCTATCGCGCCGCTCTGGCCTGCTGTCGCAGGAGGGGACTCTCCACATACAACCCATTCGCGCGGCTTCGGGCTCTGTCTGCAAAGAAGATGTGTTGGCAGCAATTCTCATTTTGGCCGCGAAGGCACGAGGCGTTCTCAGGAGCTCGGGCATTCTTGCCCGCTGGAGCGGGGCGTGCGGGTGCCAGGCGGACAGGATTGTCCGCGCTCCCGGCCAAAATGGGAAATTGCTCATGTGTTGGAAAGGTGCCTTGAATCGCGCGCCGAATTCGGGTATAGACAATCGCATGAAACTCTCCGTTACAGTGAATCGCGACGAGGACGGAGTGTGGGTGGTAGAATGTCCGTCCATTCCTGGCTGCGTTAGCCAGGGCAAGACCAAGGCCGAAGCCCTGAAGAACATCAAGGAAGCCATTGCGCTTTGCCTGGAAGTCCGAGCCGAGCGCGGTCTGCCGCTCACCGTTGAAACTTGCCAGGTCGAAGTCCTCGTCTGATGCCTGCTCTGCCGTCAGTGAACGGACGCACGGTAGTCGGAGCTTTCGCAAAGCTCGGTTGGCAGGTGGCCCGGCAGCGCGGCAGTCACATCATCCTCGTCAAAGAGGGTGAAATGGCGACGCTCTCCGTGCCCGATCACCGGGAAGTGGCCAAGGGCACCTTGCGCAGCTTAATACGCGCGGCGGGAATCACGGTGAACGAATTCGTCCGGCAACTCTGACCGCCGAAGTGAGCCGGAACCTGCCCCGCTATGAAATCGCGCCTCTACCTGGAAACCACCATCACTCACCTCCCCAATCCATCAAACTTGGGCCAGCATCATGCCGTCGTTTCCTCCGCAGTCTCCGGGGTCTCTGCGCGAGAAGAAAAGCCCAGCTTCGCGCAGAGCCGCGGAGCGCGCAGAGGAGTGGGATCAGACTAGCCTTTCTCTGCGCCCCCTGGTCTTTGCGTGAGAAGCAAGGCAAGCCTAGCGCAGAGACCGTCAAATAGAATAGGAGTCAACCCATAGTGTGGTTCGTTCTTGATTAGATTCGGACTTCTTTGCCGTTGGATGCCGGCTGCTGCATTGCTTTGTGAATTCGGGCGTTGGCTCTCTTGATTTGCCGCGTGGAGTCCAAATGCCTGAGTTTCCGCGTTTTCAGTGTAATCAGTGGTTTCTCCATCTGCATTCTTACCGCTTGATGCCGGCGGCAGCCTCGCCGAAGGCCGCTCTGCAAAACCTCCGTGGGCGTGTCATGTGCCTTGCCATAGAACCACTGTCAGTCGATAATCTCCCCCAGCGAGCGTTTGTCAGGTCATTCAACTCCGGATAAAGATTGCTGTCATGCGAACGACTTTCCTGCTTGCGGCCGCTGTGCTGGGTCTCAACGGCTGCATTCACACTCAGAAAACCACATACCGCGACGAGGCGCGAATGCTGGTCGAGTTCGAGAACGACGCGGCAGCCCGCATCTTCTACGAGACCTTGAGCAATACGAGGTCGTCGCGCTCTGAAAGCAGCACTGAGGTCAGTCTTCCGATCATCTTCGAACACAAAGAACGCGTCGTACAGGGCGAAAGCACCGCGTTCAACAACGCCGTGCTCAGGTGCGATACAAACCGGGACGGCAAGATCACCGAAGCCGAAGCCCGCATCTACTCAGAGCATGCTTTCAGGCCGTGAGCCGCGTGGCTGCCATTGTCCGTGACCGTTCGAGAGACACTGCGTGCGTGCGCGTGATCGAACGCTCGTGCGGTCGGGGCTGCGTGGTCTGGTCAGCTTGCGCGGAACGATTGGGACTCGCTATTCTTCAGGCGCCGTGACGGTACTCGACGTTATCCAGCGGAGCACGGAGTTCCTGGCGCGCAAAAGTGTGGATTCGCCGCGGCTCCAAATCGAGCTGATGTTGGCGCATGTGCTTGGGATGCCGCGTCTGAAGCTGTACTTGAGCTTCGAGAGAACCGTGTCCGAGACCGAGCTCGCCATCCTGCGCGAGCTCGTGCGACGGCGTGGCAACCGAGAGCCGGTACAGCACATCATTGGAACAGTCTCTTTTTGCGGCCACGAATTGGCCGTCAATCGCGATGTTCTCATT
Source organism: Verrucomicrobiia bacterium (assembly GCA_034677645.1). Lineage (GTDB taxonomy): Bacteria > Verrucomicrobiota > Verrucomicrobiia > Limisphaerales > J093 > JAAYVR01. The sequence continues at coordinate 1,833 of JAXDCU010000123.1, read as the reverse complement.
CCCCGGCCCGAGACGGAGTTGCTGGCTGAGCAATGCTGGTCATGGCTTGAGAGGAAGGAATCCGAGTCGCCTCGTATCCTCGACATCGGGACGGGCAGCGGCTGCATTGCAGTCGCTGTGGCGGCTCGGTGCCCAAAGGCGAAGGTGACGGCGGTGGACATCTCCAGCGCGGCGCTTGAGGTGGCTCGGTCAAACGCGACGCGACACGGGTTGGCCGATAGGATCGTATTTCTGCATGGCGACGTATTTGTCCCCTTGCTGCAAGATGCCAGGTTTGACTTGATTGTGAGCAACCCGCCCTACATCCCAACGGCCGAAATCGCGCGGCTCGAACCCGAGGTGCGAGACTACGAGCCGCGTGTGGCATTGGACGGGGGTGGCGACGGGCTTGTATTTGGTCGGCGTCTGGCGGCGGAGGCTCCGGCGCATTTGGAGTCCGGTGGTTGGTTGGCCGTCGAGTTCGGTGACGGACAGGCCGGCGAGCTGGAGGCGTGTTTCACCTCCGCGGGATGGACAGTTGAATCCGTTGTCGCCGACCACCAAGACCGTCCACGCATCTTGATTGCGCGGCGCGATTAGGCGTGAGACAGTAGGTCAGGTTGTCCTATGTACGCGTTGAACATCGACGGCGGCCTGCCACTCGAAGGCGAGGTGCGGATCAGCGGTGCCAAGAACGCAGCACTGCCGCTGATGGCTGCCGCTCTTCTGACGCGCGGGCCTTGTCTGATCAGGGGAGTGCCCAGGCTCAGCGATGTTATGTTCATGTGTCGAATCCTGACTTCGCTTGGCGCCAAGGTCAGATTCCACGGTGACACCGTCCAGATCGAGGCCAATCGCGTCACGAGTTTCGCCGACTACAATCTCGTGCGGAAGATGCGAGCATCCGTCTGCATGCTGGGGCCGCTATTGGGGCGTCTGGGCAACGCCAGAGTTTCCTATCCGGGCGGCTGCGTGATCGGGCCGCGTCCAATTGATTTGCATCTGAAGGGTATGCGGGCTCTGGGCGCGGAAATAGCGATTGAGGAGGGGTACGTCTGTGCCCGCGCCAAGCGGTTGTCGGGCGCGGCGGTCTTCCTGGGAGGTCGCGCTGGGCCAACGGTGCTAGGCACTGCCAACGTGATGATGGCCGCGGCGCTGGCCGAAGGGACGACGGTTATCGAGAGCGCCGCATGTGAGCCTGAGGTTGCCGACCTGGCATCTTTTCTGAACGCGATGGGCGCGAGTATCACTGGCGCTGGCAGCCCGGTTATCAGGGTCAACGGCGTGCGGGAACTCCACGGCGCCACGCACGAAGTGATCCCAGACCGGATCGAGACCGCGACTTTCGCGATCGCGGTGGCTGCCACGGGCGGAGAGATTACGCTTACAAACACGCAGCCGGAACATCTTGGCGCTGTTCTTGACAAGCTGCAGGAAGCTGGCGCGGAAGCGATTGAAAACGGCCGGCGTCTCGTTGTCCGGTCAACCGGCCAGCTTCGTCCACTCGATGTGACGACGCAGCCGTACGCGGGTTTTCCGACGGACGCGCAAGCTCAGATGATGGCGCTCATGACCCAGGCGGATGGAATCAGCGTGGTGACGGAGCGGATATTCGAATCCAGGTTCATGCACGTGAACGAATTGGGCCGCCTCGGCGCCTCAATTGCCATCGAAGGTCCCAGCGCCGTTGTCAAGGGTTCAACTCCCCTGAGCGGCGCTCCGGTGATGGCGAGCGATCTTCGGGCTTCGGCGGCTCTGGTGATCGCTGGGCTTGTCGCGAAAGGCCGAACGCGCGTTCGTCGAATCTATCATCTCGATCGTGGCTACGAACTGCTCGACCAGAAACTGCGGAGC
>JAXDCU010000122.1:0-11607 GCA_034677645.1 Verrucomicrobiia bacterium | reverse complement strand
ATTCGAGGTGGACGCCTTTCTAGCGAGAGCTCCGAAGCCGAAAGCGAGATGATCATCCCGGACATCAATCTGCTGCTGCACGCCCACGACGCGGATTCCCTTTGTCATGCCAAGGCGGCGGCTTGGTGGGAGCGCTGTTTGTCCAGCACGGAACTGTCCAAGAGTGTTTGAAACCGCTCGCCGCGGGTTGCGGCTCGCCGTGCAGGCGCCGAGCAACCGCTTGATCCCGGCCACCAGATTCCAGCGTGGCGTCACTCCATCACCAGATGAGAGTTATTGCCCATCAGACAACGGGATTAGCCTCAGACGGACTTTGACAACGAATCCAGCCAGGCAAACAGCTCTCCATTTATGCCGTGTCCAATTCGCCGTAGGCCAGTGCTCATTGTGCGGTTGATATCGTGAGCCCAATTTGCGAGAATGAGCCCTGAGTCATGCGACGGCTCAGGTATGACTCGACAGGCATAACCGTGAAGGATGTCAGTCAGACTCCGACGGCCATGGGGGATGCCGAAAACCGGGGAGAGGATTTGTTGCCCCTGGTCTACGACCAACTGCGCCATCTGGCCGCACAGAAGCTCGCCCAGGAAAAGCCCGGTCAAACGCTCCAGGCCACCGCGCTTGTCCACGAAGCCTGGCTCCGCCTGGCCCGTCCTGAACACGAGCAATCCCGCTGGCATGGACGCCGCCATTTCTTCGCGGCGGCGGCCGAGGCCATGCGGCGCATTCTCGTGGATCGGGCGCGCCGCAAAGCTTGCCAACGGCGAGGTGGCAAGCTGGAACGTGTGGAACTGGATGGCCTAGAAATCTCCGCGCCCTTGCCGGACGAGCAACTGCTCGCGCTCCATGAGGCCCTTGACGAACTGACCCGGCTTGACCCCGCGGCCGCCGAACTGGTCAAACTGCGTTTTTTCGTTGGACTGAGCCACGCGCAAGCGGCTGAAACGCTGGGCCTGAGCCGAAGCGGGGCGGATCGAACATGGCTATTCGCGAGGGCGTGGCTCTTTAAGCAGGTTCAGATGCCACGATCTTGAAGCAAGTTACCACGTTTTCGCGCATGACTGAGTGCGGTGACTCTGTCTATGGGCGCCGAGCACGAGAGACTGAAGGAAATCCTGGCGGAAGCCGCCGCGACGGACACGCCAGAAGCGCGGGCTGCCTATCTCGATACGGCCTGCCGGGGCGACGCCGACTTGCGACGCCAAGTCGAAGCGCTGCTTGCGGCCCATGAACATGCCGGAGATTTTCTGCGTCAACCCATCATGGTCGCGGGCGACAAGCTAATTGGCGAAGGGCCCGGGACCGTAATAGGCCGGTACAAACTGCTGCAGGAGATCGGGGAAGGGGGCTTTGGGCTGGTGTTCATGGCCGAGCAGTTTGAGCCGGTCCGTCGCAAGGTGGCCCTCAAGATCATCAAGGCCGGCATGGACACCAGGGAAGTTATCGCCCGGTTCGAGGTCGAGCGCCAGGCCCTCGCCTTGATGGACCACCCCAACATCGCCCGGGTCCTCGATGCCGGGGCGACGGAAAGCGGTCGGCCCTACTTCGTGATGGAACTGGTCAAGGGGATCAGAATCACCGACTACTGCGATCAGAACAATCTTTCCACCGAACAGCGGTTGAATCTGTTCATCAAGGTGTGCCACGCCGTCCAACACGCGCACCAGAAAGGGATCATCCATCGGGACCTTAAGCCCTCCAACGTGATGATCACGCTCCACGACGGCGAGGCGGTGCCTAAGGTGATTGACTTCGGGGTTGCCAAGGCGACCGGACAACGGCTGACCGAGAAGACTTTGTTCACGCGGTATGAGCAGATGATCGGGACACCAGCCTACATGAGTCCGGAGCAGGCGCAAATGAGCGGCTTGGATGTGGACACGCGGACGGACATCTACGCGCTGGGCGTGCTCCTATATGAATTGCTAACCGGAGTGACCCCGATTGACAAGGACACGCTGGCAAGGGTGGCGTTGGAGGAGGTGCGGCGGATGATCCGAGAGACGGAGCCGCCAAAGCCCTCGACCCGGCTGCACACAATGGGGGAGAAACTAACTGAGGTTGCCAAACACCGCGACACTGAGGGGGGCATCTTGCGGCGGTCAGTGCGGGGGGACCTGGACTGGATAGTGATGAAGGCGCTGGAGAAGGACCGCGGGCGGCGCTATGCGACGGCGAATGATTTTGCGGAGGACGTCCAGCGGCATCTGGCGCACCAGCCGGTGCTGGCCAGTCCACCCAGCACTGTCTATCGCGCACGCAAGTTCGTGCAACGCCATCGGGTTGCGGTGGCGATGGCGGCTGTGGTGGCCCTTGCGCTTGCGGCGGGCCTTTCCCTGGCTCTCGTAGGGCTGCGGCGTGCGCTCAAGGCCGAAGCCAAGGCGCGGAGCGAAAGCGCGGTTGCCGAAGCTATGAACGAGTTCTTGCAGCAGGACCTCTTGCGCCAGGCTTCGCCAACCGAACAACCGGACCGTGAAGTGAAACTGCGCGCTTTGCTCGACCGAGCTTCCATGAAGGTGGGCACACGTTTCAAGGACAAGCCTTTGGTCGAAGCCGAAATCCGCGTCACCTTGTCCGAGACGTACCGCAACTTGGGGGAATACACCAATGCTCGCGTCCACCTGGAACGAGCTTTGGAGGTTTACAGGGAACGGGTCTCTCCGGAGGACCGCGGGTTTTTGAAGGCGCGCAAGAGAGAAGCCGATCTCCTCCTGGACGAAGGCCGCTATCGTGACGCTCAGTCTCAACTCGAACAACTCTTGCCGCTCCATCGGCGCCAGTTTGGCCCCGAGCACCAGGAGACGCTTGAGGTTATGATGGCGCTCGCAATCAGTTACGAGCAACAGGGTCAGATGGTCAAAGAGCAAGACGTGAAGGAGAAAGTGCTGTCGGTCAGCCGTCGGGTGTATGGCTCTGAGCATCCACTCACGCTGAGAGCCTCGTACAACTTGGCGATCGGTTACATGGACCTTGGGAAGCCCGAGGAAACACGGCGGCTGCTCGAGGAGCTCTTGCCGGTGATGCGCAGGGTCTTTGGCCCCGAACACTTGAGGACATTGATTGCCGAGGGCACCCTGCCCATCGCTGAACGGCGCGAGAAGAGCCTTCAAGAAATCCAAAAACAGTACGAGGAGTTGCTCCCCGTCGTTCGACGGGTGGCTGGCGCCGAACATCCTTGCACGCTCCGAGTCATGGGAAGTCTGGTTGGCGTCTATCAGGCACAGGAGCAATGGGCCAAGGCCAAACCAGCGGCGGAAGAGTTGGTGCGCATCCGGGAACGGGTCCTCGGCACGAACCATCCCGCCACGCTCTCCGCCAGGCTTGGCCTGATCTGGAACCATCTCAAACAGGGCGATCTTGCGGAGGCTCAACGGTCGAGCGAAGAGTTTATCCCCATCAGCCGAAGGGAGTTGGGCGGCGACCATTTCATCACGTTGGTTGCCATGCACAACCTGGCCAGCATTTATTCCCGGTTGGGCAAGCAGGACGAGGCCCAGAAACTCCGGCTGGGATTTCTGGCCGACGAGCGCCGCGTGTTTGGACCGGCTGATCGCGACACGCTCAATACCGTGGGAGCCTTGGTCTCGCACTGCGGTTCGGAGGGCGACTGGTCCCGGGCCTTGGCATACTGCCGGGAGCTGATTGAAGCCGAGCCCGACAGTCACTGGCACTGGTACCGCGCCCACGCGGCCGCCCTGGTCGCCGGCCAAGCCGACCTCAGCCGCGAGCTGGCGGCAGGAATGCTGCACCGATTCGGCACCAACCGGGACGCGGAGGTTCGCGAACGTGTGGCCAAGTCCTTGTTGTTATCTTCCGACCGCCATGTCGACGTCGAGGCCGCTTTCGCACTGATGAGCGCGGCTTATCAGGAGAATCAAGATTCCCCGTGGTTTAGGATGGGCAAGGGGATTGCTGAATACCGGCGGGCACACTATGCCGAGGCAGATACGCTGCTGGAGCAACCGCGAAACTCGCCGGAGCTGCGAGTGAGCTGTCTGGCGGACTATTTCCTAGCTATGGTCCGTCACCAGCAGGGCGAAGCCGTAGCCGCCCGTTCGCTCTTGGAAACCGCCAACCGGCGCTTCGCGGAGGTCCTGAATGCAGGGCGCCTGCCGATGAATGCGTGGGACGATCATTGCCGCAATCTCATCGTCCGTGCAGAGGCGGAACGACTGATCCTGGGGAGGGAGATATCGCCGCCGGTCACAGCCGAGTCTCTCGCCTCGGCGGGAAAAAACTGGCAGCACGTCTCCGGCATGTTGCGGGATGGCGTGGTGCATGCGGAAAAACAGGAATGGCCGGAAGCCAGGGATGCGTTTGCCCAGGCTTTGAACGACGGCGCATTTGTCTGGCACTCGGCGGAACAGGCACACGACTGCCTGTCTTTGCGGATGGCGGCATCCTTCCGGAAAGCTCAAGACAACGCAAACCATGACCGGCTTTGCCGTTTGTTGCTGGCCACGCCAGCTCGTCCCACATCGACTGTGACCGCGGAGCGGTACAGCAGGAGCTGTCTTCTTAACTGGCACAAACTAGCCCCGGAAGTCCAACAAGACGCCATCGAGTTGGCCCGCTTTGCCGCGGCCAATCAAATCGCGGGCAACACGGCCTCTTACTGGAGTAGCAGCGCTCGCGGAATGGCAGAATACCGCGCGGGAGACTATAAGCGAGCCTTGGAGTTCCTGCTTGAAGCTGAGGAATCGAACGAAGTTGGCTGCATTTCAGCGGCGATGATCTATAGGGCGATGGCCCTTAGACAAATGGGACGTGAGAGCGAAGCGGCCAAAGTGCTGTTTGCAGCCGAGGCGTTGCTCGCTGAGCCCTATAAAACCCGGACCGGTGCGAGTTGGTGGGACCTGGAGATCAGCCAATGGGCCTTGGACGAGGCGCGGCAAATGATGACCGCGGACATGGCTCCACTGCGGCTCAAGTGGCAGGGCGTACGCAAGCTCTTTCATGACGGGTTCAATCTGGCGCAACAGGGCAAGTGGTCGGAAGCTCGCGATGCCTACGCCCAGGCTTTGACCGAAGGCGAATTCTGCTGGCGAGCGGCGGAGCAGGAGAGTCCCCGCTCTTGCCTCGCGCTGCATATGGCGGTGGCGTTCGTCAAAGCCGGTGACCTCACCAATCACGAGCGCCTATGCCGCCTCCTCCTCGCTCTCCAGCCGGAGCATCCCTCGACCCTGCATGCCGAGCGGTTTGCCAAGACCTGCTTTCTCGGCGCAAAGAGCCTACCACCGGACCTGCAAAAGCGTGCGCTCGAACTGGCTAGGTTGGCTGTGGACAATCGGAACAAGCAGGGGCTCGCTTTCTGGACCTGCAATTCCGGCGGCACGGCGGAATACCATGCCGGAGACCCGGAACGCGCCATCGAGTTGTTGCTGGAAGCGGAGGAGACCAGTGATGTCCGCTGCAAGGGAGGGGCCATGGTCTATCGGGCCATGTCCCTGAAGAGGTTGGGCCGCAGCCCGGAAGCCGTCAAACTGCTGCTGGCTGCTGAGGAGTTGATCGTCGACGCTTTGAAGCGCCGTACCGACGGAGCATGGTGGGACTTGGACATTTGCGAGTTGGCTCTGGAGGAGGGCCGCCAACTCATGGCTACGGACTTGGCCGACTTCCGAGTCAAATGGGCGCCCGTGCGCAAGTTGTTGGATGACGGGTTCAACCTGGCGCAACAGCGCAAGTGGCAGGAAGCGCGGGATGCATATGCCCGAGCGCTGGTTGAACCCGCGTTCGATTGGCTCGCAGCCGAGCGCGCTAGTTTCGATCGCTGCCTCTCACTTCAGATGGCCGTGACCTTCGTCAGAACGGGCGACCGCGCCAACCACGAGCGGCTTTGCCGGCTGCTCTTTGGTCTCCAGGCGGGGAAACCCTCGATGGTGCTCACCGAAAGACATGCCAAAGCGGGATTCCTCAGCACCCAGAACCTGCCGCCCGACCTTCAGACGCGCGGACTCGAACTGGCTCGGCTGGCCGTGGAGCATGCCACCGAAATTGGCCCGCGCTGGGCATGCCATACCGGCGGCATGGCCGAATACCGCGCCGGCAAATTCGATCGAGCCTTGGAGTTGCTGACCGAGGCTGAGAAATCCGACGATACCGGATGCAAAGGCGGAGCGATGGTCTATCGAGCGATGACGCTGAAGCAGTTGGGACGCGAGGCCGAAGCGGCCAAAGCGCTCGACGCCGCCGAGGAATTGCTCGCCGGCCCCCTCAAGCGCCGTTTCGATCCTTATTGGTGGGACCTGGACATCTGCGAATTGGCCTTGCAGGAAGCGCGCCAGTTGATCGGCAAGCCACGGTAGCTCTAGCCGGGCGCGCCTCAGGCCCTCCCACAGTCCGTTCCTCAAAAGCCGTTCGTTCCATCGATTCGTCTGACCCTTCCGCGGACGCGTGCGATTTGACGTGGCTGGCTCTTGTCCTTGTCGGGTTTCCGCTTCCGGCCTTTGCCCAGTACCTCGTGACAGTCACGGTCTTGTCAGCCGCCAATCCTCCACCGGCCGCGACAATACAAGGGGTGGCGACACCTGGATGCGCCGATTGCGCAGAGCAGAAGGCGCTAAAACCTTACATGTTGGCTGAGGCATTGAACGCGAAGAATGGCATGGTTGTGGCCACCGCACCGGTGGACTATTACAGCGGCCAGTTTAGCCTCGGACCGCTCCCTGTAGGGCAGTACCGGCTCGGATTCCAGTTCAGTCCGGGCGAAGTGACTCCACCCATCTTCGCCCCTTACACCCGGTCCTTCTACAACGAAAGCGACACACCAGAGGACCCCAGCCAACTACCGACTTTTGTTGTGCGTTGCTTCGAGGAAGGCACAATCATTAATGTCGAAGCTGACGGCAGCAGCCAGGTCGTTGCGTTCATAGGCCACCATGGGTTTCCAGGGTTGATCGTGCCAGGCATGTGGATGATTGAAGGGTCCGTCAAGAACACGGAAGGGGTTGCGTTGGAGGGAATCGTAGTGCAGTTGCTCGGCTCCTGCACCGCCGGCCAACTGGGAACCGCCACAACCGATTCTCAGGGCAACTTCTTGGTTTGGGGGCCCTATTATGGGACTGAAGACAGCAAGCTTCGCTTGTCGGATCCCGCCGGCTATTACAGAACAAGTTTCTATGGGATCACGGATGATGATTTCATCGCCGCCCCCACAGTTGCGACAACCCCCGTCTACCCCATTATGTTGCCTGCGCCTCCCGATATCGAGGTTAGGCCGCTGATCGCCGACTTCGGCAACGTGGAATTGCCAGGATCGACCACGACTATCGTGACGATCGCCAATCGCGGCGGCTCCGATCTTCACGTTTCCGAGCTGACGCTCCTGAGTGGGTCGAATCCCGACATCTCGATCCAGTCCTCGCATCCTTTGCCGGTCACGCTTGCCCCCGGCGCAAGCTGCGAGGGGGCGCTCGAGTTCGAGCCGCACGAGTTAGGCTCAGCCGGCGCCACATTGGCGGTCGTCAGCGATGATCCGGATGAGGGCACGGTCCAGGTGGCGCTGACCGGACAGGGAGTTGCCTCCGAAGCGCCGCCCGCGGAGCAGTTGGCCGCGGCCGTGGCGTTCTATGAGGAAGCTGCCGCCGAAGGAACGCTTCAGGGAACGGGTCCCGGCGGGGCAGCGGACGCCCATTTGCAGGCGTTGCTGAATCAACTAACGGCCGCCTCCGAGCTGGCGGCGGCAGGCAAATTGGCCCAGGCTTGCCAGCAACTTAAGAACGCCTTGCTGCGAACGGACGGCGATCCGCAACCGCCGGATTTCGTCACTGGCCCAGCCGCCGCTGAGTTGCGGCTGCTCATTGAACTGACGCGGCTGGCCATAGGTTGTGATTAGGAGGCCCAGGCGAGGTCGTTTGGCCGAAGGGCGTCGATCCGGGCAACCCCACGGGCGTGGAGCGCGATCGCCGCCTTCCGTAGGCGAAAGCGGCACGAGACCCAGGGAGTGAACTGAATCGCCCAGGCAACCTGTCGAAACGGCGGGGTGCCATCGGCTGGCCCTTTGCACTTGGCTGGCGTCCACAGCCCTGGCATGATCCCAGGATGCGAGCGAGGGAATCTTCAGCCGCCTGGATTGTCGCCTTGGGATTCTGGTTGCTGGCCTGGGCGGTAAGTGCGGCGCTCGTACCCGTGATATTGGACACGGACATTGGCGATGACATCGATGACACTTGGGCTCTGGCCATGCTGCTGGGCCTGCCGCAACTGGACCTCAAGCTGGTCGTCACTGACTACGGCAACACTCCGGAGCGAACCCGGCTCGTGGCGAAAGTCCTCCAACGGGCCGGCCGCACGGACATTCCCATCGGCACCGGAGTCAAAACCGGAAACGATCACCTGAACCAGACGCGTTGGGTGGGCGATTTCGATCTGGGCACCTATCCGGGCAAAGTCCATGCCGACGGCGTCGCGGCGCTGATTGACACCATCCGCGCGCAGCCGGGCATCGTCACCCTCATCACCATCGGCCCCGTTCCCAACATCAAGGAAGCTCTGCGCCGAGACCCTGGCATTGCGACCAAAGCCCACATCGTCATCGAGAATTATGATCTCTGGGACCATCGGCGTAATCACCCTCGGGACGCCAGCAGCATCCTGTACGACACGGCCGCGGTGTACCTGGCCTATTCCGAGGAATACGGCCTGATCGAGACCCGGAAACTCACCGTGAACGACGAGGATCACACGCTTCCTCGCGGAGAACGACGGCATGGCCGGTCTCTCCGTGCAATTCAACCCCTCCGATGGGGTGCGCATTGAGGTGGAAGACTCCATCCTTCGCGACTGCACCCACACGGACTCCTTTTTCCCGCCGCTTTACGTGCAAGGCCTCGAGGCAGACAGCCGCCCGGCCGGCAACCTCCACTTCAAGAACGTCACGGTGAAGGATGATCGCGACCGTCCGATCCTCAAAATCCGCGACCGGAAAGGTTACGGAGTAAAGGCCATCACCGGGGAAATCATCCTCGAACGTCAAGGACGGAGAGAAACCATCGCCATCGATGACGCCTGGCTGGAAACGATGCGTGAATGAGCGTCAGCAATCACACCGGATTGACAAGCGACAGGTCGAGCAACTCCATGCGACGCATGCACAAGTCGTCCGCAAAGGCAATTCCGACCGCTTCCTCCGATCCCCCAGGCGCGAAGCCTTCAATTCCGTGACCACAGGGAGGCCTTCAATTCCAAAACAAATGATTGGATTTGGCGGCTGCTTTAGGCAGCCTCGATGGCGCATGCTCACCATTCACGGACGGTTTGTTTTGTATTGCACGGCGAAGGAAGGGATTGCATGTCGAACGTAGCGATTGTCGGCGCGGGTATGATGGGCACAGCCGTGGCCTGGCCGTTGAGCGACAACGGCCATCAGGTCCGGCTGGTCGGAACCCACCTCGACACTGAGATCATCGCCTCGTGCCTGGCCAAGCGTTTCCATCCGCGGTTGAAGCGACGGTTGCCCGACAACGTGCAGCCGTTCGATGTTGACCAGCTTGCCCCGGCGCTTGAGGGCGTGGAGGTCGTCGTCAGCGGGGTAAGTTCGCCCGGAGTGCATTGGATAGGACGCGCCCTGGGGCATCATCTCAAGCCAGGCATGAAGATCATCGCTGTCACCAAGGGCTTGGAAGCCACTGAAGACGGCCACCTGCGCATCCTGCCGGACGTCCTGATGGATGAGTTGCCTGCCGGCCTGCGCGGCCGGGTCAGCGTGGCCGCCATTGGCGGGCCGTGCATTGCGGGCGAGTTGGCCGCGCGCCGCCACACCTGCGTGTATTTTGCTTGCCGCGACGCGGTGGTGCTGCCCGTTCTTCGCCGAATGTTCCAGACACCGTATTACCACATCTTCATTTCGACGGACGTGATCGGCGTCGAGGTCTGCGTGGCACTCAAGAACGCGTACACGCTGGCCGTCGGTTTGGCGGAAGGCATGCTGGAACGGTTCGGCGGGCCGGACGAAACGCAGGCCCGGAACCACAATCCAGCCGCCGCGATCTTTGGCGCAAGCGCCCGGGAAATGGCGCAGCTTGTTTCGTTGCTGGGCGGCAATCCGGCCTTCGTCAACTCCCTGCCGGGGGTGGCCGATCAATACGTCACCTGCATGGGCGGGCGTACGATGCGGCTGGGCCGGTTGTTGGGCAAGGGCCTGACCTACGAACAGGCGCGCGCAGAAATGAAGGAGACCACCTTGGAAAGCGCGTTTGTTGTGGAGCAGATCGCCAAGGCGTTGCCGGCGCTCGAGTCCCGCGGCTTGATTGGTCCGAATGACCTTCCGCTCACGCGCTGCCTTTGCCGCGCCGTTAGCGGCAACGCTCTCTTGGATTTGTCGTTCGACCGCCTTTTTCAGGATGATGTGAAGTGATATTGCTCGAAGACAACGTACAACCCGCGATTGCCATGCGCGCTGAACGCGGCAGACACCGGACCCAACGAAGAAACGGACTCTACCGGACGGTTCTTGGCGTTGTGCTCGGCGCCGCCGCCGTTCTTTCGGCAGCGCGGGCCGCGGAGCCAGCGTGGAACATTCGAAACATTCCGCTGGAGCGGGTATCCGTGGTGGCGCACCGCGGCGCGGGTTTCCTCGCGCCGGAGAACACGATGCAAGCGTTGGAGCTGTCCTGGAGCATGGGCTGCATCCCCGAGGTGGACGTGCGGACCACCAAGGACGGACACATCATGATGTTTCATGACAAGGACTTCACCCGCATCTTGCCGAACGCACCCGACGCGGTGAGGAAGAAGCGGCTCGAAGACCTGACGTATGACGAGGCGAAAGAGCTCGATATCGGCGCCTTTCGCGGCCCGGGGTTCGTCGGACAGCGGATCGTCAGCCTCGCTGACATCCGCGCCGGTCTGAAGCAGGACGCCAGACGCTCGATCTATCTGGATGTCAAGAACGTGAATCTGGCGACTTTGGCCCAGGAGACCGAAGGCGTGCACGATCAGGTTGTTCTGGCCACAGGTTCCGAGGCGGACCTTGCGCGCTGGAAGGCCGTCGCGCCGCGCAGCGACGGCTTCCTGTGGGTTGGCACATGGGGCGACACGAATGACCTCAACGTGGAGAAACGATTCGCCAAGCTGCGAGAGACGGAGTTTGCTCACATTGACCGGCTGCAAGTGCATTGTCACTTCGCCACCAATGGCAGCAGCCGGATGGTGCCCAGCGATGAGTTCATCCGGCGCGCGGGCGATGAGTTGCGCCGGCACGGCATCGAGTTCCAAACCATGCCGTGGAACGTCCCCGAGAAGCCTGAGGCCTACCTTCGGCTGCTCGACCTTGGCACGGCTGGATTTGGCACCGACCGGCCAGACGTGGCGATGCGCGCCATCCGCGATTATTACAGGAACGAGCCGAGAGATTGGAACGTGCGCAACCACGTGCCGATCGAGAACATCCTCGTCCAAGCGCACCGCGGGGCGGGGGAACTGGCGCCGGAAGGTTCGCGCGAAGCGTTCGAACTGGGCTGGAGCCTCGGCTGCGTCCCCGAAGCCGATTTGCGGCGCACCAAAGACGGCGTGATCGTCTCGTTCCATGATGACAATTTCGCCCGGATTCTTCCGAACGCGCCGGAGGCGCTGAAGAAGAAGGGCGTGGCCGATCTCACCTTTGAGGAG
>JAXDCU010000121.1:0-5990 GCA_034677645.1 Verrucomicrobiia bacterium | reverse complement strand
GTCGTCCAATACGTTCGCGGCGAACGACCGCAACGTCCAACACAAGCCGACCGTCAGCGCGCCAGGACAGACCTCCTTGGCAATTCGCGCCGTTTGCATGTCTGCCTCGATCGTGGCGGGCGTGAAGCGGAATACCACGATGTCCGGCCTAAACGCCCCGACCTTCGCGCGAACCTCCCGATACGATAGGTTCTCGACATTGGCATCCTGAATGGCGACGTCGTCGCCCTGCGCGCGCAAGGCGGTCGCAATCTGCAAGAGGGCGTACGGAGGATTGACCAAGTACCGATTGACAGTTTCGCAGCGGTCTTCCCGAATGACCGGCAATCCGCGAAATCGTGGCGGGTTCACAAAGAGGGTTTTCATCGTTGGGAGTGCTTCAAGAGCCATTCAACCTCATTCCAAGGGGGGTGTTTATGTTTCAACGCTGACGCGGCAACCAAACTGACGGCGCGTTCGCTCCTGACACCACTGGAAAGCGAGGCCCAACCCGGCGCCGAATCCAATGCCGTAACAGACACCCCAAAGCAGCTTCGCAAGTGTCGCCTGGGCGGGCTTCGCCACCGCGGTTCCAAAGAGTGACAGTTGTCTCATCCCACCGACGGTCCCTTCGATCCAGCCGCCTGCAAAGTACCCAAGCGAGTTCAGTACGAATAGCGCAGCGATGACCTTCAGGACCGAACCCTTGGCGTCGAACGCGCGCGCCAACATCCAACCCATCGCCAGCGTCCCTGCGAACAGTCCCAGCAGACTTCCAGCATGGCCACGGAGCATCATCCAGCACGCAACCCAGAGGATGGCATAGGCGGCGAAGGTCAGGCCGAAGAGACTGTAAAAGCGCCGCAGAGAGCCTGGCCCCAGGATGAGCCGATGCATCAACGGCCCACTCAATCCAATGAACACCAACGCGCAGACCGCATAGAGCCCGCCTTCGCCCACGTTGCGGTAGAACCAACCGCCAGTCACGGCCCACGGCGCAAAGCCCGCAAGGCTCAATAGTGTAAATCCGAGGATGCCGCGCCGCAGCGAAGTCCCAATGGAGGGTATCTCTGTTGACTTCCCATCGGTCCGCGTGCGGTCGAAAACGCTGCCGGGATCGAGTTCAAACCAGCTCATAGGATGGCGGAGGAGTGTGTGACGGGGCTGCCTGAATGGCGGACACTGCTGGGCAGAATGCTGTTACAGGCAAACGGCTGGTTCGTCGGCGCCAGGTGAAGAATTGCGCGACACGGCTCCGCGATCTCGCCCAGCAGTTTGATCCCGCGCGCGATGGGGACGGTTTTCACGTCGGGAACGTTCACTTTCTCGCCATCCAGCAGGTAGTTTCCAGCCATCGTCGGACTGATAGGCAATCAGCTGCGCCTTGGGTGCCATTTGCCGGATATCGTTGGCGACGCGGTTAAGAATGTAGATGTGGCCGTGTGCGTCCACGACCGCATCCAAAGCGGTCGTAGCGCCATACTACCCGACTGCCCGAATCGGCAACGAATACGTCCTTCTCGCCCACGGCTAGACCGGTCAGCCATGCCTGGGTCAAAACTGCTCATCGGCGACTTCGAGGACGCGCAAGATGCGGTTGAACGCATCATAGAGGTCGGCGTTGTTGCGCAGGTCCACCGTGAAGCGCCGGTCACGGTTGTTGAGGGATTGTACGCTCCCGTCCACGAACAATGTGTTGGCATTCCGTTGTTGGTGATGCGTACGCGGTTTCACATTGTAGCTCTCCACGCTGAAGGAGCACAAGAACTGGGTGTCCATGACCAGCGCCCGAATCGGCTTGCCGTTGCGGTTCAGTCCAGGATTGTCCAGCCGCGTGCACTCCGGCTCCTCCGGCGGCGTGTAGAACAGCGGGGTGACCCCTCCGTGGCGGTAGTAGTAGCTGCCTTGGCACTGAGTCGTTCCGACCTTGGCCAGCTCGGCCTTTGCGTCAACCGGTTGGTCGCTTCCAGGGCAGAACAGTGCCATCGGGATTTGCGCCAGTTCGTTGGAGAGCAGCAAACCGAGGGCGACCACCGCGCCGTTTTGGCGCAGTGAGAGCAGGCTCGTGGGCGAACCGGTGGACGGGTAGAATTCAGCCGGATGCGAAAACGGCGGCGCGGTGGGTCCGTAGGGCATCCGGCCTCGATAATCCTGAGCATAGAGGTGAATGGCCACACCCACTTGGCGCAGGTTCGAGACGCATGCCGCGCAGCGACCCGAGCTCTTTGCCTTTGCGAGCGCAGGCAGGAGCAGCGCCGCCAGAATCGCCATGACCGCAATGACGACCAGCAACTCGATGAGCGTGAAGCCGGTTCGACGCGGCCAACTGTGCTGGGAGTTCGGTGCCCGCATCACGACTGTCCATCCTTACGGTGCTGGCCTCACTTGGTAGAAGCGTTGGCCAGGGCTGGTGTTGGTGTCCGTCACCGGCACGTTGCCGAGGAAATTTGTTATCGTGCCCAGACTCGTCCATTGAGTGGAGGGCAGCGCGAGGTTGGTGCCGGCCAGAACCTCGTATTGCCCCGGAGCGCTTCGGAGAGTGAACCTGAACTGGCCGCCGGTCACCTGGGGATCGAGCAGCACCGGGTCCTCGACCGCGCGCAGACGCACGTTGTCCAAATCCCAGAAGCCACCCATCTTGTCGAAGCCCACCGTCGAGGCGATCTGGACGCCGATATGCCGACTCGCCCAAGGCTCGCGGCTGGTCACGGTGGGCACTTGGACGCTGAAATCCGTGAAATGCTTCCGGTCCGGAGGAAAGAGCGCGGAGGTGTTGGTGATGGTCGTCGCCGCCACCGTCACCTTGTTGCTGGCCGCGTCCCGGTAGTGGAAGCTGAGTTCCAGCGTGACGCCGTCTACCATACCACCGCCGCCGCCGTTGACCCCGACGGTCATGACATAAGACTTGCCCACTTCATACTTCGCGTCGAAGTCGTGCGTCGGCGTCGTGTTCGTGCCGGTCGTGGCGAGGTAGTCCTGGAAGATCGCCACCTGCGGGACCGCAAACAGCCCCGCTGCTTGTTTGCCGTCCATGTTGTCGGTGCGATTGGTCGCACCCGGCACGGGGTTGACGAACTGACCCATCAGTTGTTCCCAGAAGAAGCCCCCGCTCTCATCATACCAAGACGGCTTGGGCACCTTCTGCCAGCCGTCCATCGGTGGAGAGGCGAAGTCCGTTTCTGGCGACTCGAAGGAACTGTTCGCCAGCAAACTCTCGGTCAGGCGCACGTTGTCCACGTCCCAGAAGCCGCCCATCTTGTCGAACCCAACCATCGAGGCCAGTTGAATGCCGATGTGTTTGCCTGCCCACGCGTCGTTCGTCTTGACCGTCGGCACGTTCACCTGAAAGTCAATGAACTGCCGGTTTGTCCCGAAGGTCTCAGGGGTGTTCGCGACGGTTGTCGCAGCCACGGTCACTGGCTTGCTGCCGGCGTCTCGGTAGTAGAGGCTCAGTTGCATCGTGGCCCCATTCGTCATTCCTCCGCCACCTCCGAGCACCCCAACGGTCAGGGCATACGACTTGCCGACCTCAAACTTCCGATCCAGCTCGTGGGTCGGGGATGTGTTCGTTCCCGGGATGGAGTCGTAGTCCTGGAAAATGGCCACTTGCGGCACAGCGAACAGCCACGCCGCTTGCTGGCCCTCCATGTTGGGGAGGTGGTTGGTGGTGCCGCAAGGCGTGTTGAGGTATTGGCCCATGAGTTGTTCCCACAAGAATCCGCCACTCTCGTCATACCATAGCTGCTTTGGCGCCTTCTGCCAGCCGTCCATCGGTGGAGAGGCGAAGTCCGTCGTCGGCGACTCGAAAGAGCCGTTGGGCACCACACTTTCGACCAGGCGCACGTTGTCAACGTCCCAATAGCCTCCCTGCAAGTCAAAGCCCACCGTCGAGGCGATGCGGATGCCGATACGCTTGCCAGCCCACGCGTCCGTTGGTCTTACGAACGGGATGCGAACTTGGAAGTCAGTGAAGTAGGTGTTCGTTGGAAAGAGCGTGCTGGAGTTGGTGATCGTGGTCGCACCCACCGTCACCATCCGGTTGGCCGTGTCCCGGAAATAGAGGGCAATCTCCAGGGTGGCGCCGTTGGTCATCCCGCCGCCCCGACCCATCACGCCCACGGTCAGCGTGTATGTCTTGCCTGCTTCGAACTGGGCGTTGAACGGATGCGAGGCCGTGGCGCCACCGCCAGAAATCGTGGTGTAGTCCTGGTAAATCGCCACATCCGGCAGCGCGAACAGAAACGCCGCCTGGCTTCCGTCGAGATTGTCAATGTGATCGGGGCTGCCGTTGGTGGTGTTCAGAAACTGCCCCATCAGTGCCTCCCACGGAAACATACCCGTTGGATCCACGTACCAGGACGGTTCCGGCGCTTTCTCCCAGTCTGCCACGTCCGGCGCGGCAAAGTCCGTCACCGGCGACTCAAACGAGCCATTCGGCACCGCGATGTTCGCGGCCTCCACCGGGCCGAACCATAGCGCCCCCGCCGCAAGGACCGTCGCCACTATTCTTGCGACCAAACAGCAATTGTTTCCTCCGACCGTGGCCGGACTGTCCCGCTGGGTTGCTTCAGAGTGCATAGAACGAATGCGCAACTGTGCATACGTAAGACGGCCCCTGCAAGCCCCAAAATCATCCTCTCTTGCCGCCTACTTCGGCAGCTTGTCGAAGCGGAACGTGCAACACTCCAGTTCCAGCACATTCCGGTTGGTCGCCAGGTGGTCCTTGAGAGAGGGGACCACGCCATACAGGTGCTGCTTTCCGGCTTTTTCCATCTCCACCAGACCCGCCTCCTTCAAAATGCGAACGTGCTTGGACACGTTGTATTGGGACATGCGCAACCGGCGGGCAATCGCGCTCACCCCAAGCTGCTCGTTCAGGAGCAGACGGGCGATACGGAGCCGGCTCAAATCGCTCAGCGCCTTCAAGACCGCCATGCACTTGACGCCAGTCATTCCCCCGCAACCTTTCGTCTCATCACTCGGATATCGCCTACAACCAGGTCCAAGACGTAAATCAGCCCCTCAGCATCTGTCGCCACGTCCAGGCCGGCCTCCACGCAGTCATTCAACCCGCCGCACGCGCTGGCATTCTCGGGGAACGACTCCGCGCCCGCCAGCACCGACTGAAACTCGCCCTCCGCGGCGGTCAATGCGCGCCGGACCGGCTCGGTCAATGCGATGTCTATCCGCGGCTTGGCGTTCCCGTTCCGGCTCGGCACTGGGTTGCCCGCGCATGCCCACAGCAGGTTCTTGGGGTCGCTCACGATCAGCCGCGGCTCCTCATGCGGGCTCTTCCACCGTGCGACCTCCTCGTGTGAATCAGCTTGGCATCCGTCCTCCCAGCCACACCTGCCACGCCGAAGATCGACTTCGATGAGGTGGCAGCCTCCCCACGCCTGTCCCCGGAAGCCAGCGCGGCAACCAGCGCAGCGCCTCGTACCGAGCTCCTGAGGAACTCCTGCCGATTGCCAAGTTGGAACTGCTTCGTCATTGCCCTAGCGCGTAGGCTACATCCCAGCCTGTCCTTGGTCAAGCAAGCCAGCCGGCACCTGAGCACCCTATCCCATCACCGCCGGGGTGCTCATTGCAGCCCACTTCACACGGTTGATTGAGGTTTGGGTCAGGCTTCCTCACAGCTGTCAGCCGCATTGGCGTTAAAATAAGGAGTCGCCAAAACGGTGGTTGGTATGGTATGCAATGAGGTCGTGAGAACGCCTGCTATGCATGTCGAAGAACAGTGGCCGTATGTCTTGACGCTGCTTCCCACTCATCTGGCCAACTCGGCGAAGAGTTCCGGCGCGTTGCTGCGTTGTCGCCAAGTGCCCGACGCCGACGCCGCTCACGGAAATTGACCCGGGTGTGCTCATGAGAAGTGACCCGCCTGGGGTGACGGGCGGAGGGATTCCCTTTCCAAGGAGAGATCAGATTCCGAGTAGGGAACGGAGAAGCGCGGAGCGTGGAAGAAAACGGAGGCAGCGGGTTCAGCGTGGATGGAGACGAAGGACGTCGTT
>JAXDCU010000120.1:0-2964 GCA_034677645.1 Verrucomicrobiia bacterium | reverse complement strand
AGTCGACTGCTTCATGGTCGCCCTGCAAGTAGATCGGGCCCGGACGCAGTTCATCCGACCACAGAGCGCCGCCGGTGCAACCGAGCAACGGCTCGTTGTCGATGATCTTCTTTCCGTTCAGGATCACGGTAACGTGGCGGTCAACGAGTGTGATGTCGAATGTCTGCCACTCGCCCGCGGGCTTCTCAGCGGCAATCGTGGGCGTGATCCGGCTATAGATACCCCCCATGTTATGCGAATCGAGCGCCCGCCCATGCGAGTCGCTGACCTGGACCTCGTAAATGCCGCGCAAGTAGACGCCACTGTTGCCACGCGGCGGGACTTTGACCGAAAGCGTGAGGTTGAAGTCCTCGAATTCTTGATCGGTCCGCAGGTTCCCATACGATTTGCTCGGCGTGCCCTGCTCTTGCGCGGGCCGATTGATAAGGACACCGCCCTGCGCGCTCCAGCCGTTGACCGAGGCAGGCTCGACCAGTCGCCAACCCGTCAGGTCCTTGCCGTTGAACAGCGCAATCGGCTCGCCGAACTTGATCTTGGACGGATCAGGCGCTGGCGGGATTGGTGGTATTCGCTTGCCTTTGAACGTGGCGCGGCTCATGGCGCTTCCGTCATCTTTCGGACTGGACAGCGTGCACAGGAGCTCATCGCCATCAAGCTTGGAGTAGATCATGTCGGTGAAGAGCTGCGTGCGCGTGACTTTACCAGCGGTGTCCTTGCGTTTGATCTCTCGCGTGCGCGTGACGTAGAGAGCGTTGTCCTGAAAGAAAACACTCGATACCGGCACAACGCTTCCCCCACCCCACAAGATGCTGCCGTCGTACCAGCCGTTTTCCCGATGCACCTCGAGCCAACCTGCGCCACCGCCAGGAATCGTCAGTGCCCACCGGTCCAGGTAGTCGTCAATCCCCGCGCCCGAAATAGAAAGCCATGCCGGCGCCAAACTGAGCCCAACCAATCCAAATCGCACTGCTATGTTCTTGAAAATGCATGTCAACATGGCGGCGGTTATGCGGCCTGACGCCCTGATGGACAAGCCAAAAACCGCGATCACCGATTCTCCGGACCAGATTGCGGGCTCGCGGGTTCTCAGGCTTCTCGCGCTGTCACTCGTAGCGCAGCGCCTCGATGGGGTGGAGACGGGCAGCCTTCAGCGCCGGGAACAGCCCGGCGAAAACGCCTGTGAACGCGCTGAACAAGACAGCCACGATCATCGTGACGGGCGTGATCACCGGTGAATTCGCCGTTGGGGTGACCGACTGTAGTACCTCAACAAAGCCATAGGACGCTCCGACGCCAAGCGCAGCACCGAGCAGAGCTATCGCGACGCTCTCGATCAGGATTTGCGTGAAAAGCGCAAGCCCGGTGGCGCCGACGGCCTTGCAGATGCCGATCTCGCGGATGCGTTCGTTGATGCTGGCCAGCATGATGTTCATGATGCCAATGCCGCCCACGAGCAGGCTGATGCCAGCTATGATCCCACCGCTAATTCTGGCATTCTTGATCTGCTTGTTGATGTTCTCGAGATTGTTCTCCTGCGTCTGGAAGCTGAAATCCTCAATGCCGCGGTGCGTGACCATGAGCACGTTGTGCGCTTGCTGCAGCGCGGTCTCGACCCTCTCGATCCCAGCCACTTTCACGTCGATGTCAGACAACCGCGGGTCCGGAATGCTGTTCACGCCAGAGGCCGCGCGGAACCGAATCCAGGCGGTATTGAGCGGAATGTACATCGTGTAATTCTTCCGAAAGAACGCCCAGTTCCGCCTGCCAAAACCACGCCGGGCCGGGCCGATCCGGGGCTGCGACTGCCTGGTTTTGGAAAGCTGGCGCTGCTTCTTTTCCTGCTCGCTTTCATAGCGTTCAAACATGCCGACAATCGTGAACGGCTGGCCGTTAAGATAGATGATCTCGCCGATAGGTATTGTCTCGCGGCCACTCTCCTCAGGCGATCCGAACAACTCGTCGCGGATGCCCGTGCCTATGACGCAAACGGCATTGGCATACTCCTCGTCCAAGTCGGTGAAAAACCGGCCGTGCGCGAGCGTGTGCAAGTTCATCTCGATTACGGCGGGCCACACACCGCAGAGTTCCTCGGGCACGACCATCTTCTCCCCCTTGGTGGCCATGACACCCTCGACGCGCATTTCGGGCGAGACCACGCGCAACAAAGGAGCGCTGGCGCGTAACGCATGTACGTCTATCATGGTGCGGCCCGGCGCTTGGTCGGCCAGGTGCTCCTGGTGGGCTGGCACATCCTGATCCCGGAGCAGCACCTTGTCGGCGCCGCCCATCGCGACCATGGTCTCCCTCATGCCGTTCTCCATCCCTTTGATGATGGATGCCATGCCGACCAGGCTTGCGACGCCCAAGATGATCCCCAGCATCGTCAGAAGCGAACGGAACTTGTGAGACCAGACCTCCTTGATGCCGACGGCGACAATGGTGAAAAGAGTCATGTCACTTCGATCTCACTCGTACCGGAGAGCTTGAATTGGATTCAGGCGGGCCGCTTTGAATGCTGGAAACAAACCAGCCGCTATGCCGACACATACGCTGAATCCGAACGCGACCAGCATCGACGGTAATGTAATGATGGGCGCGTTATCCGTGGGCGAGAAAACCGCGATCAATTGCACCAGACCGAATGACGCGACCAGCCCAGCCAGTCCGCCCAGCATGGCTATGGCAAGGCTTTCGGCCAAAATCTGAAAGAAAATATCGCCCGTCGTGGCGCCTATTGACTTGCGAATCCCAATCTCGCGGACTCTTTCAGTTATGCTTGCCAGCATGATGTTCATTATGCCAATTCCGCCAACCAGCAGACTGATCCCGGCGATCAATCCGCCGCTCAAACGTGTGTTCCGGACAAAAGTGTCGATCGAATCGGCCCACTCCACCTGAGTGCGAAAAGTGAAATCCTCAATTCCTTTATGCGTGCCCAAAAGCACATTCCCAATCGGCGGAATC
>JAXDCU010000119.1:0-2741 GCA_034677645.1 Verrucomicrobiia bacterium | reverse complement strand
ACGGAGGATACGTCTTATGCCACAGAACGAGAACAAAACCGTATCGCGGCGGGCGTTCGTCGCGGCCACGGGCGCGGCCATCGCGGCGCCATACATCATTCCGGCGTCCGCCCTGGGCAAGGAAGGCAAGGCCGCTCCAAGCGAGCGCGTCGTCATGGGCGTCATCGGCACGGGCGGACAGGCCCGCGGCCTCACCGGGAACGCCATCAAACAGCCGGACACCCAGATCGTCGCCCTGTGTGACGTCAACGCCCAGACCGTCGCCGAGGCCAAGAAACAGATCGACGAGTTCTACGGCAACCAGGACTGCTGGACCTGCCGCGACTTCCGCGAACTCAACGCCCGCGAGGATATCGACGCGGTCATCATCGGCACGCCCGACCACTGGCACGCCCTCACCTCCATCGACGCCGCCCGGCATGGCAAGGACATTTATTGTGAGAAACCCCTGACCTGGTCGCTCGGCGAAGGACAGGCCGTCGTCAAGGCCGTCCGCGAAAACCAGCGCGTGCTCCAGGTCGGCAGCATGCAGCGTTCCGACGCGCGCTTCAAACGCGCCTGCGAAATCGTCCGCAACGGATACCTGGGCAAAATCAAACACATCAACGTCAGCCTGCCCGACTACGGCAACCACCTCTGGGCCGACGAATTCCCCAAAGCCCCGGATTCTCTCGACTGGGAGTTTTACGTGGGCCCGGCCACCTGGACGCCCTTTCATCCCAAACGCTACGACTGGGATTGGCGCTGGTGGATGGCCTTCGGCGGCGGCCAGATGATGGACTGGATCGGCCATCACGCCGACATCGCCCACATGGCCATGGACTGGGACAACACCGGCCCCCGGGTGATCACGGGCGTGCGCTGGGACATGCTCAACGAGCGCAACAACCTCTATGACGCCCCCGCCCGGTATCGCTTCGAATGCGAATACAACGGCGGCGTCACCATGACCGTCGCCAACACCAGCGACATGCCGGAGGAATTCAAGCAGGCCGCGGGCGATCGGCTCGGCACCCAGTTCATCGCCCGGGACGGCGCCTGGATCTACGTCGACCGCGGCGAATTCCGGGCCAGCAGCGACGAACTCCTCAAACTCACCATCAAGGACAGTGATTTCCGGTTCCGGCCGGAGGGCAACCACATGCGCGACTTTCTCGACTGCGTCATGTCGCGCCGGGAGCCGAGCGCGCCGGTCAATGCCGGCCACCGCTCCGCCTCGATCGGGCACCTCGGGAAAATCGCCTGCCAGCTCGGCGCCACCCTCCGGTGGGATCCCAGGACCGAGACCTTCCCCAAGGAACCCTCGCTCAACGCGCTCCTGACCCGCCAGTACCGCGGTGACTGGAAACTCGCCTGAGCCGCACGTAAAAAGAACCCGGGGACGTGAATGCCGGCTTATATGCGCGGCGTCACGTCCCCGGATCACGCCTTTCCGGGTGCCCGGCGCTTAGCGCTTGCGCGCAACGCGCCGCACGGCAATCCCCGCCAGACCCAGGCCGATCAAAGACAGCGTGGCCGGCTCAGGAACGATCGCCGGCTCGTCCACCGGCAGCACCGCCCACTCCTCAAATCCATCGGAGTTGCCGAAATTGCCCGCGCCATATTCCTCAGGATTCAGGCCCTGAGCGCCGAAATGCGAGTACAGCGTCACGATGGCGTCACTGGCCGCGCCGCCGAAATTCGTTACGGGCACGTACAGGAACATGTCGCCGCCGCCACTGCCCGAATTCAGCGAGAAATCAAGCGCCACCCAGTTGCCGGCGTTATTCTCCATGTCGTATACCAGCGTGCCCACGCCCTGCAGAATGCCGTTGGCGTCGAACGACGTCGAGCTGGGGTTCGCCGCACCGCCAACAAAGATCTGCACTTCGTCAAGCGAAAGATACTGGTCCAGCGCCCGATTGTTGTTCTCATTGATGTCCAGCAGAAACTGGTAGTAGTCAACGCTCTCGAGCGATACCACCGGGATCATGCCAATCGTGATCGAATGGTTGAAATTGTCCGGAGCACCATTGTTGAACACATTGTTCACGGTGGTGTTGTAACCCTGCACTGCCGTCTGGTTGGCCGCGCCAATTTGCGCAAAGGAATCGATCACGCCCGTACCGGTCGACTGAAGATTGATCTGTTCGAAAATGGCGCCGTTGAGTTCCCCGCTGGCGCCCGCCGTCGTAAGATCGATCATCGTGGCGCTCGCCACGTGCGCGCCAAACAGCAGCACCACGACCGCCATCGCGTGCGCCAAGCCTGCAAACTGTCTCATGGTTCCGAAACCTCCTGGTAGAAAACCCTGCCCTGTGCGTTGACCACAGCCCATTTACAACGTGATTCGTGGTGGTTATGAGCAAGTACCTTGCCAACTCCGGGGGACCGGGTGAAATCAGGGCTGGATTTGATGACCCACCGTCACAAAAACACCCCTACGCGCCCATGATCAAAGGGTTTAGCAGGAAAAGAAAGATTCAATATATTCTGGTTTCATGCATCGGGATGTGCGATTCAGCTTGTGCAGGGGAACGCATGGAGACGTGCATTCGGCGGCATTCGAGCTCATTTTGATTATATGTTTATCAGCCCTGATAAACTATTGGCAAAAGAACGCCCGCTAGTCGTTTTCTTGCATCTGCGGAAAATACCCCAGTCTTTATACGCAAGGATGGGCCGGAGAACTGGTCAGCAAACCATGAGCCGCTCGGCTCCCCCCGCCAGCCGCCACGTTACAGCGCCGTCCTCGGCCCACG
>JAXDCU010000118.1:0-5523 GCA_034677645.1 Verrucomicrobiia bacterium | reverse complement strand
TGAAGTGATAGCCCGCTGGATTGATCAGGTTCGGGTCGGCATTGTCGTTGAGCGTCGCATAGCGGTTGGCCCGCCAGGTCGCGTAATCGACCTGTCCAGACTGGTAGAGGGCAAAGTAGTCGGTGCTGTTTTCGGCGCCGCTGCGGACCTCGAGCCGGACGCGGTTGATCCCGGCTTCGTTGATCACGCGCTCGAACAGCACATCCTTGAAAGCCGCGAACGTCGGATCGTCCTGGGCGGCAAAACTGACGCATTCCCAGCCGCTGATGTTCTGGAACCGCTCGGCCGGATCGACGGTAATTGTGGTTTGCGCCGTTCCCAAGCCTGGAGCGGCCAGCAGCACCGCGCCCATCACCCAGGAGTGAAGGAAGCGCGGAAACGGGCCCGCAGGCTGGGATCCCTGGTCTAATTTCATGCTCATGATCTCGCCCCCGCATTCTACTAACGAGGTCGCTCGCCCTTGAACGCAGCGAATTCGCACAATCACCGAGGCCCCCGACCGAAGACGGTCTCTATCGACTCCAGCTTCATAGAGCCTTCGCCACGAGTGGGCGCAACAATGCCGCCCTCACCGAACTCGTTCCACGCGTAGATGGTGAACGCCTTCCGCCGTCCACCCCCCGGCAACGGCAAGCCCAGCGTGCCGATGCGATCAAGGTCCGCTCGCATGTCCCGCAACCCCTGCGTCCATTCTTCGCGAGTCGGAAACGCGAAGCGCACCCGCCGGTCCGGCCATGGGCGTGCATTGAATCCCGCTCCGAGAAATGGCAGATACGGCACCGCATCCCGAAGGTGCTGGTCTCGACTCTCGCGAATGAATTGCGCCAACACCTGGTACGGCTCATCCGTGTCGCCCGCCGGCCGGTTCGGCAGGTCCATGTAGGTGTTCGTGAACTCGAAGAGCTGGGTCGCCGGGTGTCCCGCCTCGATGCGTTCGTTGGCCGCGACGCCGCAGCCGATCAACAGTTCCCCCAAACCGGCGGCCCGCACCGACTGACGCAGGGCTGCCAGCCGGGAGCGGCAAGTCTCCGCCTTCTCGCCATTCTCTTGCCAGAAATAGTGCCAGCTACGGACTTTGAAGACCAACCGCCCGCCCACCCGCAGGTAGCTCGGATGCTGAAAGGCAGGCAGCCACGCCCGCAGGCACTCCTCCCAGTCCCGGTCCGTCTTCACCTCGTAGGGAGGATGGTTGCAGTACTCGACAGCGAAGCGCAGACGATGCGCTTCGGGCGAACGGATGAAGGTCCGCAGACCTTCATTCAGAAACCGTGAATGGGTCTCGCGTTCCGCCGCCTCTCCCGGCCCGTTGTAGTACCAGAGGATGAGGAAGAAATCGATGCCATGCACGGCGGCAGCGATAATCTCGCGATCCATGGTCTCCTGGGTGTTGTACTCGCCCAACAACGGCACGCGCCCGGGATAATTCGTTCGCCAGTCGCCTGCGGCCGGGTCGTAGTTCCACTTGTTCGGCAACGGCTGCCACCAGCCCGCGAAGTAGTTTACGCCCACCAGCACCCGGTCGGATGACCCTCCGTCAACGTCCGCCACCCGCCGGGACGCAGAAGCGTCGTCGGGCGTTGATGCCGCTCCAGCGCGCAGCGTCGCCGGCCTCGATGACCCTGGAACCGTGGTGTCCGCAACCTCGTGAAACAGGTGCGCTGGAGTGCGGCGGGTGATCCCAAACACGACGCGTTGGCCAGGACGAAAGCGCTCGCGCATCTCGAAGTTCTCGAAAGCCACCCCGCCCGGAATCGGGTGGCGCGACATCCAGGCAGAGGCACCGCGACGTCGGCGGCTGAGGCCGCAGTAGCGGCCGCCACGACCAGCAAAGCCAGTTGAGCAAGCGCGGGAGTCACTTTCTCATCAAGATCCCAGTGTCCTCATCAAGACCGTACCTGACCATCGGGTTCGGACGTCGCAGAGCATCCGCTGGTTTGGCTTCTCGGGCAAGCTCGTCTCCCCGCGAGGCGCGCCTCAGGCCAACCCAACCCCTCGGCCAAAGGGCCGCTCCCGCGTTTCCTCAGCGGCCCTCTTCGGCGCGACTCGACTGAGCTTCGCCGAAGCCCCCGCGCCGTCTGGAATCTGCCACCGAATGGGCGCGGGAGTGCAGCGGAGAGAGAAACCGAAACGAGGCTTGAGCCCTCCAGTTCCACGGGCGAGGATTCCAGACAACAGCCCGATCCGAGACGGCTGTTGCGATCGAGCCATCGCCGAGCCGGCAATGATATTTCAAACAGGACTGTCCTATGAAACCTCAGCTTCTCTTCTGTGGGGCATTGATGCTGATCTTCGCCACACCCATCGTACGCGCGGAGTCGTTCCCGGTGTCGATCCGCGTTGACGCGGCGAAGTCGCAAGGCGAGCTGAAGCCCATCTGGCGCTTCTTCGGTGCGGACGAGCCGAACTACGCCTACATGAAGCACGGGCGCAAATTGCTCGGCGAACTGGGCGCCTTGGCACCGGACCGGGTGTTCTTCCGCGCCCACAACCTGCTGACCTCGGGCGACGGTGCGCCCGCCCTCAAGTGGGGTTCCACCGGAGCCTACCGCGAAGACGCCGCAGGAACTCCCATCTATGACTGGACGATTCTGGACCGAATCTTCGATGTCTATCGGGAACACGGCGTCCGGCCCTACGCCCAGATCGGCTTCATGCCCAAGGACCTCTCGGTGAAGCCGGACCCCTACCAACACGCCTGGACACCCGAGGCGGCCTACGACCAGATCTATACCGGTTGGGCCTATCCACCCAAGGACTACGCCAGATGGGCCGAACTGGTTTTCCAGTGGACCAAACACTGCGTAGAACGGTACGGCCGCAGCGAGGTGGAGTCGTGGTACTGGGAAGTGTGGAACGAACCGAATATCGGTTACTGGCGCGGCACACCGGCCGAGTTCCATAAACTCCACGATTACGCCATCGACGCCGTGCGCCGGGCCCTCCCGACGGCCCGGGTGGGTGGGCCCGACGTCGCCGGGAGCGGCGGGAAGTTCATGCGCGATTTCCTCGATCACTGCTTGCGCGCGACGAACTACGCGACCGGGCAGGTAGGCACGCCGTTGGATTTCGTCTCCTTTCACGCCAAAGGCGCGCCGATCACAACCAACGGTCACGTGCGCATGGGCATCCGCCAGCATCTGGCGACGATCGAAGAGGGCTTCCGCATGGTCGCTTCGTATCCGGAACTCAAAGGCAAGCCGATCATCGTTGGTGAGTCCGACCCCGAAGGGTGTGCGGCCTGCCAAGGCCCCGCGCTGGCCTACCGGAATGGCACGATGTACTCGAGCTACACGGCGGCCAGCTTCGCCCGCAAATACGATCTGGCGGAGAAGCACGGCGTCAACCTCGAAGGCGCCCTGACCTGGGCTTTTGAGTTCGAGGATCAGCCCTGCTTTGCTGGCTTCCGGTCTCTGGCCAGCAACGGGATCGATAAGCCCGTGCTCAATGTGTTCCGGATGTTCAGCCGCATGGGCAGACAGCGGGTCGCCGTCGAAAGCGATGCCGCTGTGCCACTGGACATCATCACGCGGCGGGGCGTACGCGAGAAGGCCGATGTGTCGGCGCTGGCCAGTCGCGGCCTCCACGAACTCAGTGTGCTGGTGTGGCACTACCACGACGATGACGTGCCCGGACCCGACGCGGCTGTCATGCTGACACTGGCCGGCCTCCCATTCGACGTCGGTGAGGCGCGCTTGACGCACTTCCGCATCGATGAGGATCACAGCAACGCTTTCGCTGCCTGGCGGCGAATGGGTTCACCGCCGAACCCGACGACGAAGCAATACACCGCCCTGGTGCAGGCAGGCCAACTGGCCACACTCGGTCCTCCGGAACCGGTGCGGTTCACGAATGGCGCCCTTTCACTGGCATTCACACTCCCGCGCCAGGGGGTGAGCATGCTCCTGCTCGAATGGGGGGCGTCACCGAAGTAAGACCTTGAGTCAAGGCCATCGGGGGTTGTCAACCGTGGAAGGTGGTGGAGGTGCTCAAGAGTGTGCGGCAGTGAGGGCACCAGAACACCGTCCACGTAGCCAGCCACCCTCGACTTTTGAACTTGAGCTCGCGGAGTTCCTTCTTGCACCAAGGGCATACCGGCCATTCATCCTCTTTGGCCTGTGCGAAACGCATCTTGGTTCTCATGGCTTTTCCTGGTCAACGGCTCCAGGGAGCGTCCCTCACCCCTGGGCCTCCCGCCATTACAAATGAGGATCGTTCCTGGACCCACCTCGAGTGCGAGAACGAATTGCGCGCACCTTCCTTGCCAGTCCGGAATGGTCGGAGAAAGAGGATCAACGACGAGCAGCTTCCACCCGGATGTTCCCGAGACTTGCCGACGACAACATGGCGAAAGGCTGTCGTGAGCGACACAAATCGAAACTGGCCAACCTGCGTTTGGTTCCTGTAGAGATTGGCTCTTGTCTTCGCGGGTGATTGCGGTACGCATGAGTAGAGCCGCGTTCCAGCCGGAGGGAACCCACGAGGGCGACCGGATTACGTTCCGGCCTGGAGCGGCCCTTGTGACAGCGCGCTAGGGCGATGAGGACGATGAAGAACATTCTGCTGGCGGTGATCGTCGCGGTGACACTGCCGATATTGGCGCAGGGCGCGACCTTCCGTGGCCTGGGAGACCTCCCCGGTGGCAAATCCGAAAGTTGGGCCGGTGGCGTCTCTGCCGACGGCCAGGTGGTCGTCGGTTGGTCTGCGTCCTCGAACGGCACTGAAGCCTTCCGTTGGACGGAAGAAACCGGCATGACCGGCTTGGGTGATCTGCCGGGCGGCTATTTCCGCAGCGACGCGCAGGCGGTTTCCGCCGATGGTTTGGTCGTCGTCGGCGGCAGTGTCTCGTCAACGGGATGGGAAGCCTATCGCTGGACTGAAGCCACCGGAATGGTGGGCCTGGGAGACTCCGCCGACGCTTGCGGACACTAGACACCGCGAAAGGCTGCCCCCACCTGTCATGAGAGTCGATCTCTGGTTCGACCACGGACTTCTGATCATCGAGGTCCGACGCAGGGCGTCATTAGGCCAATTGCCTCCAGAATCGTGGCCCGAACGCTTTCTGCTTGAACCCCCTTCCGGGAGGCCGAATCCTTCCCACAGACGAGACTACAGGCGTTCGGATGCAGAACCTAAAGGACTATGTCTTCTTCCCCTCTTTTGCGCGTATGGGCCGGCAGCGTGGTGCTGACCGGCTGCATCGTTGGGACGGCCTGGGCGACTGAGCTCCAGGCCGTGCGTTCGGGCAACAACGTGACGCTGAGTTGGCAGTCGAGTGCCGCCGCCGACTTCTATGTCCAGGTCGCAACCAATCTAGTCGACCCGATGGGATGGAGAATCAACACGAATGCGATCAGCGTGGCGGGCGAAACTTGCTCTGTGACCACCGTGCCGGCTGGCGCCCACCGGTTCCACCGTCTGAAGGCCTGGGAGGTGCTCTTTGACGGCACTTCAACGGCGGTCTTTCGGGGGTACCGCCAGGCGGCATTCCCGGACGCCGAGTGGACAGTGACTCCGGATGGCCAA
>JAXDCU010000117.1:0-2695 GCA_034677645.1 Verrucomicrobiia bacterium | reverse complement strand
TGCACCACAACCAGGTTCTGGATTTCCTCCCGTTTCTCAGCCTCTTTGATGGTTATCTCAGTCACCTCGTAAAAGAGCTGGAGCAGTTGGCTGTCGGTCCCCACTTCCTTCGGGTCCGCCTTTGCGTCCTTGCACAGACGCGCCTCGGGGATCGTGAACAGGGCCCTGAATAGCGTTGTGGTCAGGAACTTGCGCCGGCGTTTCTTGCGATCCAGGTAAACATACAACAGATCGCTTGTGTCAAACTGCGCCTCATACCATGAGCCGCGGTCGGGTATGATGCGGAAGGAATGCAGGAGCTTGCCGTTGGCATGCTGGGTCGCCTCGAAGGCGATGCCCGGTGAGCGGTGCAACTGGCTCACGATCACGCGCTCGGCGCCGTTAATCACAAATGTGCCCTGGGGCGTCATCAGCGGCACTTCGCCCATGAACACGTCCTCTTCCTTGGTGCCGGCATGGTCACGGAGCCGAAATCTGACGTGAAGCGGGGCCCCGTAGGTCAGGCTTTCGCTCAAGCACTCAAGCCAGTCCATTTTGGGTTCGCCTATATCGTAGCTGACGAACTCCAGCACGGTTTTGCCATCGTAGCTTTCTATGGGGAAGACCTCAGTGAAAACGGCCTGCAAGCCCATGTTCTTCCGCTTTCCTGGCGGCACATCGGCCTGAAGAAATTCCCTGTAGGAATTGACCTGGACCTCGATGAGATTGGGCGGAGCCGCAACCTCTTTGATCCTCCCGAAACTGACCAGCTCAGATGCTCGTGTTGGCATTGCGTGATTTGCGCGTTGGCCCGATCTGAAATCGGACGTTGTTTCTAAACAAAGCGACATGACGCCGGCGCCCCTTGCCCTCCAGGGGAGTTCCGGCGAATCCTAATTGTCTTTTCAGCGTCGTCTATGCTTGTCCGTTCTTGCGATCACTTGGCAACCGCGGGGCCGAAGTTCCAGAGCCAGCTCCATCACTTCAGCTCTGCCTTGCCACCGGCTTCCTCTATCTTCTTCTTTGCTGCCTCTGCTTCGGCTTTGTTCACACCTTCCAGAAGTGTCTTGGGAGCTTCCTCGACCATCTTCTTGGCGTCGGCAAGGCCCAAACCGGCCTTCACTTCTCTCACCGCCTTGATTACGGCGATCTTCTTGTCCGCCAAGGTCGATACAAGCACAACGTCGAAAGTCGTCTTTGCCTCTTCGGCTGGCGCCGCGGCAGCGGCTCCACCCGCCGGCCCAGCCATCACCGCCGCTGGCGCGGCCGCGGTGACTCCCCATTTCTCCTCCAGTTCCTTCACAAGCTCGGCGATTTCGAGCACGGTGGCATTGCTCAGTTCCTCAACGATTTTTGTCTTATCTAGTGCCATAACTCGGCTTCCTTTCTTGGTCTGTTCGTCTCGTCGTCATTCGCGGCCCCGAATGGTTTGAGCCCGCGGCCCGCGGGCCGACGATTTACTGTTTGTTTGCTGTTCTCGCGTCCCCGCCACACAAAGCGGAGACGTAATCGTTAGTCATTCCTTCTTGTCGGCGCGTGCCTGGAGTACACGTGCCATGTGTGAAGCTGGTGTTTGGAGCAAACGCACCAATTGTGTTGCTGGCGCCTGCAACACGCCCGCCAGCCTGCCTCGCAGCACGCCCATTGGCGGCAAGTCCGCCAACGTCATCAGCGCCGCCTTGTCCAGTCGTTGGTTCCCAAGGTAGGCAAACTGCAGTTTGGGCCTCTCGAACTCCGCCAGGAAGGTCTTGAGAACCTTTGCCGCGACGGATATGTCCTTCTGCCCGGTCACGGCCGCCATCTGGCCCGCTAGAACGCCTTTGAGATCGGCCAGGCCGCTTTCCCGCGCAGCCACCAGAAACACGGAGTTCTTTATGACGTGCATTTCCGCTCCCGCGGCGGAAAGACGTTTGCGCAATTCGTTGAAATGGCCGACCTTCATGCCCCGGTAGTCGGTCAATATGAAGAACGGCGAGGCGTCAATCCGCCGAAGGTACTCCTGGGTGAGCGATTTCTTTTCAGAGCGCATTGGAGACTTACAGGTTTAGTTCGATGTAAACTCTTTGAGATCGAGCGGGATGGGCGGACTCATGGTGCTGCTGAGCGTGCCGTTAACCATGAACACGCCCTTAAGGCTCGCCGGTCGAGCCCGGACCACCGCGTCGACCACAGCCCGGGCGTTCTCAACAATCTGGTCCACGGTGAAACTTGTTTTGCCCACGGGCACATGCAGATTGCCTGCTTTGTCGATCTTGAATTCAGCCCGGCCGGCCTTGACCTCCTTGACGGCCTTGGCCGTGTCGTCCGTCACGGTACCCGTCTTCGG
This sequence comes from Verrucomicrobiia bacterium, assembly GCA_034677645.1. Lineage (GTDB taxonomy): Bacteria > Verrucomicrobiota > Verrucomicrobiia > Limisphaerales > J093 > JAAYVR01. The sequence goes on along the minus strand of JAXDCU010000117.1, from coordinate 390 downwards.
ATTGGGCATGAGCCCCCGTGGCCCAAGGGCTTTGCCTAGCTTGCGCACCTCTCCCATTGCTTCGGGAGTCGCAATCGCCACGTCAAAATCAGTCCACCCGTCCTGGCATTTCTTGATCAAATCTTCATAGCCGACATACTCCGCGCCCGCGGCCCGCGCGGCATCGGCCGCCGCGCCCGGCTTGGAGAACACCAGTACCCGAACTTCTTTGCCACTTCCGTGGGGCAGAGGAGCTGTTCCACGGACCATCTGGTCGGATTGCTTGGGGTCCACGCCGAGCCTGAATGCGAGCTCCACGGTTTCGTTGAATTTGGCCCTGGGCAAGCGCGCCAGCAGTTCCACGGCCTGGCGGAGCTGGTATGTTTTGGCTATGTCCACCAGTCCAACGGC
>JAXDCU010000116.1:0-3687 GCA_034677645.1 Verrucomicrobiia bacterium | reverse complement strand
ACGCCGATGATGATGCCCAGCATCGTGAGAATGGAGCGCATGACATTGCGTCTGAGCTCCCGCAAGGCCAGCAACAGCGCGTTGAGGATCATCGCGAGCATGGTCGTCTCCCCTTTTCCACCTGCCCATCTTCGATCAATCCATCCCTGAAACGGACTATTCGCCTTGCGAAGGCGGCCATGTCGGGCTCGTGCGTCACCATGATGATCGTGATGCCCTCGTCACGGTTCAGAGACGAGAGCAGTTGCATGATTTCGACGCTGCGCGAGGAGTCGAGGTTTCCGGTTGGTTCGTCGGCAAGCAGCACGACCGGCTGGGTGACAATCGCCCGCGCGATGGCGACACGTTGTTGCTGGCCGCCGGAGAGCTCACCAGGCGTGTGATGCTCCCAGCCGGTCAGCCCCACTTGTTTCAACGCCGCCAACGCGCGCGCATGCCGCTTGGCGCCCGTGTGGCGATAGATCAAAGGCAACTCGACGTTCTCGAGCGCCGATGTCCTATTGAGCAGGTTGAAACTCTGAAAGACAAAACCAAGGTAGTGCCGGCGCAGCAACGCGCGCTGATTCCGCGTGAGTTTGCCTACGTCGACTCCCTGAAAACGATACAAGCCAGACGTGGGAGTGTCGAGACAGCCGAGGATGTTCATACACGTGCTCTTGCCCGACCCGCTCGCGCCCATTACCGCGACAAACTCGCCGCGTTGTATCTCCAGGTCCACGCCCCGCAGTGCCTGCATTGCCGCACTGCCGGTGCCGTACACCTTCGTCACGCCTCCCAGTTCTATCAGCGGCTTGACCTTTTGAGACTTGGATTCGGCAGTGCTCATTTCGCGGCGGCCACTTCGTCGGTAACCAGCTCCGTTCCCACGTCAACTTGACCGCTGACGACTTCCGTGTACTGGCTGTCGCTCAGCCCTTTGGTGATCGGAAGGGCGACCAATTCTCCTTCACGAACAGTCCAGACCCGTTGCTCCTTCTTGTTTCCATCCGGCTCCACGGTCTTGCTCGCGTTCATCCGTGGCGGCCCTGGCAAAAGCATGCCCACAAGTCCACGGCCACGTGTGAGACCTTGCGATGTCTTTGTTGTAGGCGCGAATCGTGTCGCGGCATTCGGAACCAACAGAACATTGTCCCTCTTGTCGACCGTTATCACAGCGGTCGCCGTCATTCCCGGCCGCAACGCGAGGCTGGAGTTATCGACCTTTAGCACCGTTTTGTAAGTTACCACGCCATCCGTAGTCTCGGACCCGTATCGGACCTGAGTAATGCGCGCCGGGAAAGTCCTGTCGGGGTACGCATCCACGGTGAACGTGGCCTCCTGGCCCTCCCGGACCTGGCCCACGTCGGCTTCATCGACGTCCACTTGAAGTTCCATTTGGGTCAGGTCCTCAGCCAACTTGAAAAGGGTGGGGGATTGGAATGAAGCAGCCACGGTCTGGCCGGGTTCGACCGCGCGCTTCAGAACCACACCGTTGATAGGCGAGACAATAACGGCTTTCCTCAGGTCGGTGCGATTCACGTCCAAAGCGGCTTGCGCTTGAGCGACCGCGGCCCGGGCGCTGGCTTCATCCGCTTTGCATCTGGCAAGGTTGGCTGCGGCAGTATCGAGGTCGTTTTGCGATGGCATTCTGCCTGCGCTCAGCTCGCGCACGCGATTGAGCCGGCCCAACTGGGCCTCGGCTTCTTTAACACTGGCTTGAGTCTGGAGCACTTTTGCGTGAGCGGCTTCGAGGGCAGCTTCGTTTTGTTTGGCCTGTGCTTCCAGACGGGTGGTGTCGAGGCGCGCCAGAATCTCCCCGACTTTCACCTCCGCGTTGTAGTCCGCCTCAACGGACTTGATCGTGCCCGACACCTCTATCCCAACCTCGACCTCCTTGAGAGGCTCCAAGGTTCCCGTGGCGCTTACAGTGACGACCAGGTTTCCGAGTTTGGCAGGCTGGGTGATGTATCTCACCTGCTGAGGCTTTTTGCCCATGGTGAAGCCAAGGACGATGACCAGGAGCAAACCGGCAATTCCTAAAAGCCACCAAAGCTTGTGGCGCGGTCTTGCACCATCGAGTCCAAGCGTCGTGACAACGTCGTCGTTTTCAGGTGAAGTGGTATGATTCATTGTTCTGTACTTGAGGCTGTCTGTCCGATCGCGACCGGGGTGGTCGAACTGGGCGCCCAACCGCCGCCCAGTCCTTTGTAGAGACTGATCAGGTTGAAAGCCAGATTCGCCCGGCTCACGGCAAGTTGGTCCTGCGCTGACAACAGCGAGCGCTGCGTATCGAGCACGGTCTGGAAGCTCACGAGGCCAGACGTGTATTGGTCCCGCGCCAAATCGAATGCGCTCTGGCCTGATTTCACGGCTTCCCTGAGCGATTGCAGACGAAGCCGTTCGTTGGCATATGCCACCAGGGCGTTCTCGACATCCTTGAACGCGTTTAGGACCGTGGCCTCGTAATAGCTCAAAGCTTCAGCCTGGCGGGCAGTCTGAATTTCGATGTTTTGGCGAATGCTCCCGCCGCCAAAGAGCGTCCACGCGGCTCGCGCCGCGCCCTGCGCCACCCGCGCGCTGGCGGAGAAGAGATTGGCCGATTCGATCGACTCCAGGCCAATGCTGCCCAGAAGAGTGAAGCTCGGATAGAGCTGCGCTTTGGCGACGCCGATTTGGGCGGTCTGCGCGGCCAAGTTTCGTTCGGCATAACGCACATCCGGTCGGCGCCGTAGCAGGTCGGCCGGCAATCCAACCGCTATTTCGACCGGTATGGCCGGGACCGGTTTGGGTTCAGCAAGCAGGCCGTTCAACACCCCCGGCGGCCGGCCGAGCAACACTCCCAACCTGTACTTGGCCTGCTCAAGGCTCGTGCGCAGCGTGGGGACAAGCGCTCTGGCCTGCTCAAGACTTAGTCGAGCCTGGTCAACGTCGAGTTGCGTCGTGAGTCCAGCCTCGTGACGCCAGCGGGTGATGTCGTAGGTCTCAATTTGGGTAGCGACGTTCGATTCCGTGATCGAGACCAACTCCTGATACGACCGTACCTCAACATAGTTCAGCGCCACCTCCGCCACCAGGCTCACCAGAACATCGCGCAGACTCTCTTCCGCGGCCTGCATGCTCGCGTTAGCCGACTCTAGCGCCCGGCGCTTGCCACCGAACAGGTCCAATTCCCAACTTGCGTCAAAACCCGCGGAGTAGAATTCAGTCGTCGATCCCGATCCGGCTTCTTCGCTCGACCGCGAGCGACTGGCGGACGCATTGGCTCCCACGCCAGGTAACAGAGCGGCCTTGACAACCCCGCGTTGCGCGCGCGCCTGACGAAGTCGGGCCTCAGCCTGGCGCAGATTGAGGTTGCCTGAGCGTGCCCGCTCGATCAGGTCTGACAAGACCGGGTCTTCAAACACTCTCCACCATTGCGCGAGGAGGTTTGTGTCGGTTGTCCCTGTCGACAAGCCGCCGCTCAGCGCGCTTGTCCAGTCCGTTGGCGTCGATGTCACGGGAGATTTGTAGTCCGGCCCCACGGTCGTGCAGCCCACCAGGCCGAGCAGTCCGCCCAGAACAAGAATAGTGACCTGCAATGATCTCCGAACGATACTTCGCATAGTGCAAACCGTTTCAGTTTCCGGCCCCCGTTTCTTATTTGCAACACTCTCCTATTCTCTCAGGCCATCAACACAGAGGACGCCGGCGCTCGCGACTCATGGCCAG
>JAXDCU010000115.1:0-5510 GCA_034677645.1 Verrucomicrobiia bacterium | reverse complement strand
CCTCCGGACACGTGCCGATCACCTCGCGACCCTCGGAAAGCCGCACGCGCGTGACATCGTCGGCCACCAAGCTGTAACCGCGCTCAATCAGAGCCAACACGCACTCGCTCTTGCCAATGCCACTCTGGCCGCGGATGATGACGCCTACACCAAGGATATCGACCATGCTGCCCAGCTCGGTGTCGGACGGGGCGAACAGGTCCTCAAGCAACAGCGTGGCGCGGTTGATGAATCTCATTGTCACCAGAGGACTCCGGAACACAGGCACGTTGAACTGGTCGGCTACTTCCAGGAATCTGGGCGACGGCTTGTAACCGCGGCAAAAGACGACGGCTGGTATCTTGTAGCCCAGTAGCGCGGCCTCGCGCGCGTGCCGCTCTTGGGTTGGCAACGACTGGAGGTAGTGCATTTCGACGTTGCCGATCACCTGCAAGCGGTGTTGTGGAAAATACTTCGTGAATCCAGCCAGAACAAGACCGGGACGGTTCACCGTAGGTTCACGGATGACGCGTGCGAGACCGGAAGGGTGCGTAAGAAGGCGCAGCCGGAGGTCGGAGTCGCGGTTGTCATAGAATTGCCTGACCGTCACTTTCTGGTGGAGCATAGCCTTTGTTCCTCAGTGTGTGGACCGTGTCCGGGTTTGAGCCGAACTTAGCCAGCCCAAAACGTCTTCCGACTGGCCGTCGCGAGAGCTCGCCAACCTTATCCAATGGAAACCAGTTCCCCGGTTCGGTCGGATGCGGTGAGCAATACGGTTCACAGGTTGAACTCGGGTCCGAGGTATATGTCACGGGCCTGAGGATCGTTCAAAAGGAACTCAGCTGACCCCTCACAGAGCACTTGGCCGCGATGGATCAGGTAGGCGCGATCGACCAGTTTGAGTGTTTCTCTGGCGTTGTGGTCGGTAATGAGAATGCCCAGGCCACGTTCCTTGAGGCGCCGCACGATCTTTTGGACCTCATACACGGTGATCGGATCGATGCCGCTGAATGGCTCGTCAAGCAACATGAGCTTGGGGCTCGTAATCAAGGCGCGAGTGATTTCGAGTCGGCGTTTCTCGCCTCCGCTTAGCGTGTAGGCTTTGCTGCGGGCAAGGCCTGTCAGGTCCAGCTCCTCGAGCAGGTATTGCAGCCTAGTTCCGCGCTCAACCGCACTCATTCGGCATGTCTCCAGTATCGCAAGCAGATTCTGTTCGACCGTTAACTTGCGGAAGACAGATGGCTCCTGCGTTAAATACCCGATCCCGAGCCGGGCGCGCCGATGCATCGGAACGCGAGTGATTCGCCGCCCAAGAAACCGAACTTCGCCGGCGTCCGGCCGCACCAGGCCAACGACGATGTTGAACGTGGTCGTCTTGCCCGCTCCGTTTGGCCCCAGAAGTCCCACGATCTCGCCGGCATTCACGAATATCGAGACTGCATCAACCACGCGTCGGCCACGGTACGCCTTCACAAGCCGGTCGGTCGTCAACAAGCGCCCGCTATCGATGTTGGTCGTGCCCGCGGCCTCGGGCGCGTTAGCCGGCGTTGGGATCGCCTCGGCGGCCCCGGCGACGTTGTTCTGGCCTGTTGAGCTGCTCATGCCGTCATGAGAGATTCGTGCGGGTCGGGTCAACGTAGCGGATTGGTATCCTGCCGCACTGGCAACAGGTTGGCCAGATTGGTCCCAAGCGGCAAGTTCTTCCACCGCGATTGAAATCTGCCGGTTACGCGGTACTTGCCGGTGGCCCGTTCCCATGTGACCTTTTCGGCGTCAGTGATGCGTCCTTCCGGCAGTTCGATCGCCGGCTTCCCAGTCAAGCTCACCAAACCCGTTGTGTCTGAGTAGTGAGCGCGCTCACCTTCCGCTTTTCTCCCGCCATCACGGAGTATCACTCGATTCCTCGCCAGCGCTTGCTCGACGAAGTTGCTTCCTGGACGCAGCGTCACCTCAAGCGAACCACAGTCGAGGCGCTTCTCGACAGTCCGCGGTGTTTTGGGGTGGCTCACCGCCGAGATGACTTCGACGTCTCCTTCCGCGGTCAAGCCCTCAAGTGCGCCATTGGTATGGAAGGCGAGACTCAACATGTGGCCTTTGAATTGCCTGCTAACCTTGGTGCCATCCTCACTCAGGCGCGCTTCTTCGATGAGCGTGAAACCGCCGGTTGCCTCGATACACTCCAGCATGTTCGAGTACTTTAAACCCAGGGTCGCGCAGGTCAGGCGCGCGACAGGCCCATGTTCAGCGCGGCAGACACCGGTAACAGCCGGTCCAAACCTGAGCCAGCCTTCGCGGAACACTAGCTCATGACTTTGTATCTCAACGACGTAGTTTGTGACGGCAACCGAGGCCTTGTGACCAATAACGCCTGTGTGCAAGGCAAGCGAATTGCCAAGCGATGCAACTGGCAGAGAGACAATCACGTTCGTCCGCGCTTCCAACTCACGGACCCCGCCGTCGTAGGATAGCCATTCGGAGCGGAGAGTGCGCCCCGATGAAGTCCACACGGGCTGTCCGGTCAAGACGATCCTGGATTCGCCCTCCAACAGCGCCCGAGCCGCCGTGACGCGGCTGCCTGAGACGCGATCTACGATCAGGACGTTTGTCTCGGCAACCAGCCGCCTGACTGGCGCGTTGGTCCGCGGAAGATCGAGCCTGACCAGACCCGCGTTCAGGTCGATCGTTTTGGCGCTCTGGCCAGAGCCCGAGCTAGGAGATGGAGCCGGCGAGGCAAACAAAGCGAACTCGCTTTCGGAAGCGATCGGCAGCGTGAGTCTGGCCGAGCCAACGGCTGTGAGAATGTTGCGTCGCCGATCGAGCACAAACCGCTCGGCCTGTGCGCGGCGCATGCCGTCGGTCCATTGCGGTGTGCCAGTGAGTTCGAGGCTCTCTTCGTCGTCAGCCAGGACATAGACGGCATGTTCGGCCGTTGTGAGGCCGCGGTCCAGGCGGTTGCTGACGATGACGTTTCCAGATGCGACAACTTTCTCGAGTGTGTTACTAGTGGACCTTCGAATAAGGAGCGTGCTACATGCCATTTCGAACCTCGGGTCAGTCAATCGAACGCCGTCCGAATACGTGACGAGATTGGATTCGTACTGGAACATGAATCGGTCCGACTTGACTTCGAGCAATTCGTCAGGTTGCTCCCCTGGACCGAGGGAAGGGCGTTTGCGCACCAGGGTGCGCACGTCGTTTGAGATAATGAGATCGTTATTCGTCTGCCACCAGATGAAGCCCACGCCCCGCAGATCAAGACGGCGGTCGCCTGTCAAAATACGAAGTGGTTCGGGTGAAACGGCCGTCCTTGATCGGAAATCGTATAAGCAGTTCGTGCCGAACACGGCGAGGTTGGTCCGGCCGGTCTCGTCGAAGTAGTCCAGTTCAACGGTCTCGAGCACCTGCTGGCTGGTCCTCAGGTCAAATCGGCCAACCCCATGCAGCAACGCCGACACGCGGCTCGACCCTTTCTCATGAAACTGCACGGCGAATGTGCCTGGGGCCGGCGCGGGCACGACGGGCTGGGGCTGTGCGGCGGTGCCTGCAACCCAAAACAGCATACTCGCCGCTAGAAGGGCTGCAAGAGACCAACATGGCGGCCGCGGCCGGGACAACGTGTTCCACAGGTTATTGTTAATTCGCTCCGGGGCCTGAGACATGAAGTGGAACTTGCGGCCAAGAACCGTTCAGCGCTCGATGTTGGCTAGATCACCGTTCCGTGCGGGATGACGCCGTTCTTGGCGATGATGACGATTCCATCGCGGATGAAGTAGAGCTTGTGGTCGAGTTTGTCCGGTTTGTTCGCGGGTGTGATCACGCAATTGTCGCCTATCCGGGCGTTCTTGTCCACGATCGCGCAGTCGATGCGAGTGTTGTGGCCGATGCCGATCCGCGGGCGGTTCTCACGCGCGTTCTGGTTGATCGAATTGATGTCCTCAAAGTAGTCGGCGCCCATGATAATGCTGCGCGACACATGGCTGCCCGAGTCGATTAGGTAGCGCAAACCGACAACGCTCTGGTCGATCCTGCAGTGATTCAGGATGCAGCCTTCGGAAACGATGGTGTGATCGATCGAAGCGCCGTTGATCTTTGACGGAGGCAGAAATCGGAGCCGACTGTAGATCGGAGCTTTCATGTCGAAGAAGTTGAATCGAGGCAGCTCCGACACCAGTTCGAGGTTGGCCTTGTAGAACGACTGGATCGTCCCGACGTCCTCCCAATAACCTTGAAACACATGTGCGTGCACTTTGTGCGTCTGGATGGCTCCCGGAATAACGTGTTTTCCGAAATCGGTCAGTTCGTTGTCCAGCAGCCGGAACAGGACATCACGCTTGAACAGGTATATTCCCATCGACGCCAGGTATCGCTCCCCATCGCACTCTATCCCCAGCTCTTTGCAGGTCTCCGGTGGCAGATTCAGTGTGTCAAGCTGGGCCGCTTCCTTCGGTTTCTCAACAAACCGGACGATCCTCCGGCTTGAATCGACCTGCATGATCCCCAGCAACGACGCCTCGGAACGAGTCACCGGAATGGTCGCAATCGTAATATCAGCCTCCGTCTCGGCGTGCTCTCCTAGAATCTCGCGAAAATCCATCCGATAAAGCTGATCGCCGCTCAGGACCAGGACGTGATCGAATTCCACTCTGCGGAAGTGACCAAGATTCTTGCGGACGGCGTGAGCGGTGCCTTCGTACCAGGAAGCGTCAGTCAGCGTTTGTTCAGCGGCCAGGATTTCGACAAAGCCACTCGTAAAATGGTCGAACTTGAACGAACCATACACGTGGCGATGCAAAGACGCCGACAGGAATTGCGTGAGCAGATAAATGCGCCTGATGCCAGAGTTGATGCTGTTCGAGATCGGGATGTCCACCAATCTGTATTTCCCTGCAAGCGGCACCGCCGGTTTCGACCGTTCCCTGGTCAGTGGGAAGAGCCGCGTGCCCTGCCCGCCTCCCATGATTACAGCCAGAACACTGTTCGGGTCGATCTGGCGCTTCGGACTTGGCCCTGTTTGTTGAGCTGCCGCCTGCATACCGGTGAGCCAACTTATAGCTTCCACGCCGATACCGGCGCAAGCCGCTTCTGCCAAATCCCGGCCACTTGCGGGCCAACTTCAGCTCTTGAATTCAGCCCGTTTCTTCCGCCCATTCCCAGTCGCAACCGGAGATGCAAACGCTGGTTGGATCGCGCCGCACTTCAGGCATTCGAGACATCTCACGCACCCAGACGCATTCAATTGCTTGTCGAGCTTGACACCCATGGCGCAGCGGCTCCGACACAAATTGCATTCGCTGCACTCCTCGGACTTGAAGCGCAGATGGAAAAGGCTGAACCGATTAAACAGCGCCAGAATCCCTCCCAAAGGACAGAACATGCGGCACCACGGTCGGCGAATTACTAGCGCCGCGCCGATGAACACCATTAACAAGACCGCCTTCTGCCAGCTCATGAGCCACGGGCCGCCGTCCAGAACGCTGCGCGCCGAGTATGGCAGTCCGGCCTCAAGCGCACCCGCCGGACAGAGCCGGCAA
>JAXDCU010000114.1:0-6785 GCA_034677645.1 Verrucomicrobiia bacterium | reverse complement strand
TTTTTCACGGGATTGTCTGGATTGCCACGCTTTAGAAGCGGCTGACGTCCGTCTCAGTACCCGCATCTTGAATCGACACAATCCGACTTTCCGGGCGGGCGACGACGTCCGCCAACGGTTTCCACGCAACCTCGGTCGCCAAAGCTTCCGCGCGTTCGACAACATAGCGTCTCCCTGGTCGAGCTTCGATCGTCAGCGTGCATCCGCCAGTAGACCGGGCCGCTTGCAGGCTAAAGCAACTGCGGGAATCGGCTGGGTCCGTGCCCGCAAGCAACTCCGCTCGGTTAGAACTGCCATCACCGTCGAAGTCACCATAAGGGGCGACGTCCTCAATCACCCGCACATCGTCCCCGACCGAGGCATTCACGATGTTCTCCTCCCACACATCCGGCAGGCGATCGCCATCCTGGTCTCCCGAAACTCGGGTTTTCAAGCCAACATCGAACACCAGAATCGGACTATCCGAGCGATCGTTGAATACCTGAACCGCAATCACGTTCTTCCCAGGCAACAGAAGCGGCAGGTCATGACGAGCGATTGTCTTGTCCCAAGTCAGAATCTCCCCAGTCGACACATCGGAAGTGGCGCTGTACGGCAGGTCGCCATCAGGGACACCGACGCGGGCGAGTTCCTCGCCGTTCATCCAGACAATGAAGCCATCGCTGTGGACTCCGCTTAGATTCAGGATATCAATTGCCTCCGGCACTTGGAGTTCGAACTCCCGTCGCAAAAAGAACGACGTGCAGCGCGCAAACATGTCGATCATATCAGTGCGACAAACCTCCGCGCCATACCCGAATGGGCCGTCGCCCGATTCCCATTCAGCGTCTGAGAAGTCCAGACCGCGCCATGCGGGCCTTGGGTCCGACGCTTCTTGCCGACCCAGGCAGAAACGCCATCTATCTCCGTTCGGCACCAGCGTCAGATCGGTCGCCGGCGCCAGAAGCGTAAGCCGATGCCGACTCTGGTTGGAGCCGAACTCAGCGCTGACCGGGTTGGTCAGCGCGATTTCCACCGTCTCACTGAAGAGGCGGGGTGGGTTGTCAAAAACCAAAACACGCAATGCTTGGCTAATCTGGCCAGGCGTGAAACGGAGGGTCCCTTGCTCCAACTGAAAGTCCACACCAGCCAACGCGCTACCGCCAGCCACCGCGTAGTCGACAGCGACTGGAACTGGCGAGAACGAGCTAAGCCGAACTTCGATTTCATGGACTGAGGTGGCACCGCGATTTGTTGATTGAGCCTGTGGGAATCCCGCGCCCACGGCCCCTGGCCAAGTTGCGCGAAAGCGGGTCAATTCCTCTCCGGCAGGATTCAGCTCCCAGGCGATGTTCGCCGGATGTTGTGGGTCAGTCCGCGTAAGGTAATTGCCCTGGATGTCCATTCTTCCCAGGTCTTCCACCCACAGTTCGGGGACGAATCCCCACACGTCGCGATGATTGTACAAGAGGAATGAGTTGGTCACGCGAAGGGAGCCCGTGTGGGTCGAGGAGTAATTGTCGCCAAAGCGGGCTCCCACTTCGTTGGCAAGCAGGAGACTGTCTTCCACCGTTACCAGTGGCGAGTAGTAGCCCGACTCGATCCCCTGGCCGTTGTCGAGAAACACCGAGTCTGAGACCTTCACTATCTTCTCCGTGCCCGACAACGCCATACCTTCATGAAAGCATGCTTCAAACCAGCACCGTTCCACAACAACCTCGCCCGGCTCCGCTGCCCCGGCGTCGATGCCGTCGTCCTTGGTCCAGCCCACCAACGTATCCGTCAGCCGATGCGTCCCCAGGGTGAAGTAAAGCGCATCGTTGTCCCCGTTGACATAGACAAGATCGTCTGAAGGAAAATCCAACAGCGCGCTCTGGTGGATTTGGACGGAGCCTCCATTGAACTGGCCCGCCGTTTGGCACCCCTGCACCAGACACTTGTCCAACGTCAGAAAACCCTCTTCGCCATGGAAAGCCTGCCCCGCATTCGCGATGATGTAGGTTTCGGTTAATGTTGCTCGGGCGCCTTTGCCCAGGTAAAACAGTGCCTGCTCTGGCCGGTGCGAGCGAAAACTCGGGTGTGAGTTGAACCAGGCGCCGTTCGCCCCGCTGCCAGTGAAGATCGCGTTTGCTATCTCGGCCTCGGCCGGCCCTTCCCAGAAAAAGAAGCCGCCCCATGGCGCGTCCGGTCGGCTAGGCAGAAGCACAACTGGTTGGCTTGGCGTCCCCGTTACCAGAAGCTTGCCATGCACGGTAATATCCACCCCGGCGTCGAGCTTGACCACGGTCCCCGCCGCGATCGTCAAACTCGCACCGGCCTCAATCGTCAAGTTCGATGTGACGTGCACACGGCAGTTTTCAACCCAGGTCTCGTTATGACCTATGTTCCCCGGAGCAACCTGCCATGCCGTCGATTCATCGATCTCCACAACACGTTCTTCAGAAAGAGACTGAATGGTCCCACGAATGGTAAGCGGACCGGCCGAGAGGTTCTCTGACAGGAATGAGAACCCAAACCCGCGTTTGATCCGGACATTCCGCTCTGGAACACCAGACAGCCAAACAGGGCCATTCAAACCTGCCGCCCGTCCCTCTTCATTCCGTGTTAACGCAATTACCGGAACGCGCAGTCCCCATGGAAACTCGCGTGGAACGATCAATCGAAGCCCAGCCCCGGTGAATTCCAAAGGCGCCGAGTCCATCGGAATGTGTGGCGTCCAAGGAAACAATCCATACTCAGCCGAGTCCCGGTCGGGACTCAGCATGACGAATCGGATCAGACGGTTTTCCATGTGGCCGGATTCGGTTTGCGTCCGTGAAACCGCCAGTTCGTGGTAGCCGAAGAGTTGAACGACAACCCATTCGCCGAGGGGTGCCGGCGCGCCGTCGAGGTTGGCGACATAGTTGTAACCTGGCTCGGTTGTGATGCGAAAACTGGCCGGTCCGCCAATAACTTGGCGGTCCGTGACGCCTTCGACATCGATCTGGGCGACAACAGGCAATGCCGCCAGCAACGCCCAGACCCATGGCAGCTTATAAGACGAACCGTTCACCAAGCTTGAGCGGGTCCGCGCCAGACTCGGAGTGCCGGCTTTGCGCGGCTTCCAGGCCAACGGATCGCCACACGCCAAGGTCTCAACGCCGCCCATTGGCGTAAAGGTCCCAACCCGCCCGCGAGCATGTCAAGGTTTTTGGGAGATGCGAATTCTCTAGTCAGCCTCAGTCACAGGATTATCATGATGTCCGCTAAAGTGAGCGAGTTTCTGGTTTGAACATGGTGTTGATCCGCCACAGTCTGAGTCTGACGCGAGCGGTTTTTGCCACGCTGGCCGGGAGTGGGTGCTTGGTCGCCCAAGTTGTGATCAACGAAATCCATTACGAGCCGGATGAACCCGCCGATCACACGGAGTTCGTCGAGCTGGTAAACGTCAGCGGACACGATTTGGACCTCACAGGCTGGACGTTCTCCGATGGAGTCGTATTCGCCTTCCCTGATGGTACAATCCTGCGTTCGGAGGACTACGTAGTGGTCGCTGAAGACCCGCTTTGGCTCGATCGGTTCTTTGGGGTGGCCGCTCTCGGGCCTTATCAAGGTCGTTTATCGAATGACGGGGACGCCGTGGTGCTGCGTGACGCACGCGGAATAATTGTCGATGAGGTCGAGTACCAGGTCGGGTTCCCGTGGCCGACCGCATCTGCCGGCGACGGTGCATCCATGGAATTGGTGCACCCTTCACTCGACAACGATCTGGGCGGCAGTTGGCGGGCAGCTCGGGCACCGGAAAACCAAACGGGGTTGCCGCAAGAAACAGTGAGTTTCATCCCTATGCGGGCCGGCGCTTGGACATACCGCAAAGGACTCTCAGAACCCTCGATCTCACCGGGTGAATGGCGAGAGATTGGATTCAAGGACGACGCCTCCTGGCTGTCGGGTCGCACCAGCATCGGGTTCGGCGGAGACGACGACTTCACGGACTTGTCGGAAATGGCCGGCAACTACACGTCCGTCTATTGCCGCAAATTGTTCGCCGTGACCGATCCGGTGGCGATTCCCATTCTGAAGCTCCGCGTATATGTTAACGACGGCTGCATTGTGTGGATCAATGGCCACGAGGTCGCACGGTTTCACGTCAGCGACGGCGACAAAGCGTTTGACGCCACAACCGGCGAAGACAGTCATCAGGCCGAGTGGGAGGAAGTCCTGCTGTACAACCCAAGCACGTTTCTGGTTGCAGGCGCGAACGTACTCGCCGCTCAGGCCATAAGTGCCTCCAAGCCCACCACGAGCTTCTCCTTTGACACAGAGCTCGTTCTGCCGGCCGCAACGGGCGTTCCCACGCCCGGCGCGAGAAACTCGGTCTTCTCCGAGAGCGAGCCTCCACAGATTCGACAGGTCCGACACTCCCCCACTCAGCCCAGGGCGGGAGTCCCGATCAAGATGACGGCAAAAGCGACCGATCCGAACGGTGTGAGTTCGATGCGGCTCCACTACCAAGTCGTAGCGCCAGGCGACTACATCCCGGCGTTCTTGCCGCTGCCACACGATGAGCTGCTGAATTCACCGGAGAAACCACTGCCGCCTAATCCGGCGTTTGAGGATGCGCGGAACTGGAATGACCTCTTGATGGTTGACGATGGCACGAACGGCGACGAGACGCCTGGGGACTCGACCTACACGGCGGTCGTTCCACCCCAAGAGAATCGAACGTTGGTCCGTTACAGGATTACCGCCGAAGACTCTTCCGGTGAGTCAATCCGCGTGCCTTATCCTGACGACGAATCGCTCAATTTCGCCGTTTTTGTGTACGACGGAGTTCCACCGTTTCAACCGACCAAGACAACCGTGCATCCGGAAGGGCTCGGACACGTTTATCCGGCGGACGTGATGACCACTCTGCCGGTCTATCACGTCCTTACACGCGAACAAGACATAATGGAGATGCACGCGTACGATCCGGACCTTCAGATTGATGTCGAGAACATTCTGGCGCGCCGCAAATACAACTGGGAATGCGCGTTTGTCTACAACGACGTGGTCTACGATCATGTGCCCTATCGTCTGCGCGGAGCCAGCATGCGCTATGGATACACGGGCAAGCGCGCCCTACGATTCCGCTTCCACAAAGGCAACCGTCTCCAGGCTCATGACAACGAGGGAAATCCATACCCAGTAAGGTGGCGATCGCTCAACCTAGGTCGGCTTTTCGACAACAAGTACGTGGGCGATTTCGGCTTGGTCGAGTCGATGAACTCGCGTTTGTGGAATCTGGTGGGCGTGCCGGCGCCCCTCACGGCTTTTGTTCATCTGCGCGTGGTCGACAGCCCACATGAGGCGCCGGAGGAACCTGACGGACAGTTCAACGGTGACTTCTGGGGAATGTACCTGGCTTTGGAGGACTACGATGCCCAGTTCATAACTACCCATCAGATGGACGACGGCAATCTCTACAAACTCCGCGACATGGTATTCGATGGCTACGAGCTCAAGAGGCACCAAGGCCAATCCTCAGTCGCCAACGACGCGGACTTCCAGAATATCCTACGCAATCTGCGCTACTATCAGAGCGGCGAGTGGCTCCGTCTGTACGTCAACTATGAAAATTGGTATCGCTATTACACCGTCTGCGAAGCAGTACGCCACCTCGATTTCCTGCCGGAACTGAGCCATGTCAAGAACGCGGCTTGGTTCTTCGAACCGTCCGATTCGACGCCACTGGGGCGTCTGTGGGTTTTGCCCTGGGATTCGCAGACGTCGTGGGGGCCGTCCTGGTACGGCACCGGCGACTATCCGAAAGCCGCGATATATGATGGTGGTGGCAAGCCAGAGTTCAAGACCCATTACCGCAATTTCATCCGCGAATTCCGTGATCTTGTGTGGCAGGAGGAGGTTATCATTCCGATGCTCGACGAGTTGGCCGCGCTGGTCACGGAGTTCTCCAGAGCGGACCAAGACCGCTGGAAAACCGCTCCCCCCCCCTCAGGTGGCAATAACTTTGGCCCCATCGAGAACAAAGTCGAAGACATGAAGAACTTCGCCTTCGTTGGTTGGCAAGGCCCCACGGGTCCAACCGTGCCTCCAGGCGGACAAGCGGCTCATCTGGACCGCTTGTGCGGCGAGGAAGGCGATAACGACCAAGTCCCGGCAACTCCAACCGTTACATACGCTGGCCCGCGAGGGTTCCCTGTCGATAAGCTGGTTTTCCTAGCCAGCGACTTCGTCGACCCGCAGGGTAATGGCACCTTTGCAGGCATGAAATGGAGGCTAGCGGAAGTCACGGACCCCACCGCGCCAACCCATGACCCGACAACGCCGCGTCTATTTGAATGGAACAGCGTCTGGGAAACCGCTGAACTCACGTCGTTCGAAGAATACCAGCAAATCCCAGGCGAAGTGGTGTCCCCAGGTCATTCGTATCGTGTCCGGGTCAAGGTCAAGGACGACTCTGGGCGCTGGAGCCACTGGTCCGCGCCAGTGCAATTCACGGCAGGACCGCCCCAGTCAGCCCAGATGGTCCGCGACGCCCTGCGAGTTGCTGAGTTGATGTATCACCCGCTTGGCGGCGAAGAGTACGAGTTTGTCGAGTTGGTCAACATCTCTCAGGAACCGCTGGACATATCGACGGTCAGAGTAAGTGGCGAGATCACGTTCGATTTCCGAGACGGAGCGGTCAAGAAACTCGGTTCTGGCCAGCGATTGGTTCTGGTTGAAAACCAGGAACTCTTTCGCCAACGCTATCCGGAACCGTCCATAGTTGTCGCCGGACGTTATGGCGGACGGATTTCCAACAGTGGTGGAGTGTTGCGCCT
>JAXDCU010000113.1:0-3711 GCA_034677645.1 Verrucomicrobiia bacterium | reverse complement strand
CCCGTTTATTGACAGTCACATCGAACGTAGGCGTGGTCTCGTTGGTGTAGTCGTCCTGATTGGACATTCCGCTGTCACTGGCCGCTTGCAGATCTATGGCGACCGTTGCGGGATGGTCCTCGATCGGGAGTGCCGCCCCCACGTAGTCCGCCCCGCCCAGGAGCGGATTCCCCGCCGCATCCAATACGCCTCCCACACTTAGAACCGTGATCCTATAATAGTCATCCACGAGCGAGGCGTTCAGATTCAGAATCGCCATCTGGCTCGCCGGGTCGTACGTCACAGCCTCCAAATGCCCCGACCAATCAATGTCGTTCGCATCCCCATAAACGCCGTCACCGCCACTGGCCCAGAGCCGGTAGTGCGCCGGGTCCGAGACCGAAGCCGCGTCCAATCCGTTAGGGTCAGCATACTGGACCTGCAAAGCCACCAAACCGGCCCCCTCGCTCGTCGACACCACTGCCGGCCCCGTCACGTCAACCATAACAGGCAATTCCGCCCGCACCCGCGCTCCAACCCACGGAGTGAACTGAACCGTCACCAACCGCGGTCCCTCCGGCAAATCAACATTGGCCGTCACCGCGTAAGTGCCCTCGGCCGCGACTGGCAGGTTTTCGTCCACCGTACCGTTACCGTCGTAGTCGAGTTCCAACGTGCCGGAATTGTTCACTGTCACCGCAAACGATGGCCGAACAACGTTCGTTAGATTATCGTCCGCCAGCACGCCCGAATCGCTCTCCGCCTTCAGGTCCAGGTCCACCCACGCCGAGTGATCCTCGGCGCCAAATACCGCGGTCACCGTGTCCGTGCCCGCTCCTAGGAAGTTGCCCGCGGCGTCCTTGACGCCACCATCCCCATTAATGATCACCCTGTAGTAGTCGGACGGAAGTGTCCCCGCGAATCGCAGGATCGCGGTCTGCGCCCCCTGGTCGAAGACCACCTCCGCCGGCGCCAAGGTTCCCTCGTTGCCGTCGTCGAACGTACCATCGCCGCCGCTCGATTGGAGCGAATACGCCGCCTTGTTCACGACGCTTGCGGCGTTCATCCCGCTCAAGTCAGAGAAAGCAACCCGGACCTGGTTCGTGGGCACTGCGTATCCACCAACAACCCAAGTCGGCGCCGCTGTCGGAATCGCCTGTCCCAACCACCCATCCAGGCCGCGGCCGCTCCTGTCCGCAGCCACCAAGCCTGACCCGTCGTTGAAGCGCCAGTATCCCACTAACCCCTGCTCGCCCGCCGCCAGCGCCAGGTCTTTCTTGGCTCGGACCTCGTCCGCGGTCAATGCCCTGTTCCACAGGCGGAACTCGGCTAAACTCCCCTGGTACGACTCCGCCGCCACGAAGCCGCCGCCGAGCCAATCCTGGTCCTGGCCCAAGATGAATCCGCTGGGATCAACACTCACTACCTCAAGCGCGCCGGTCCGGATCCCCAACGACCTGCCGTCCAAGCAAAAAACTGCCGCGTCCTGAGTAGCGTCCATCGACACGGCCATATGATGCCACTGGCCATCCGCAATCGAGGCGAAGGTCCATGTCAGCGTGACATTCGTCGTCTGTCTGTACAGCGTGAGCGAGGTCGGAGAATCCAGCCGGAGCAAGAGTTCGTTGTAAACCCCTTCCCTCGCGACACTGACAATGTGCTGGCCTCGGATGGTGTTCGTCTTGAGCCAAAACTCAATCGTCAGCTCGCTCAGCCCCGCCAGGGCAGTCGACGGCAGCGAGACGTAATCGTCAACCCCGTCAAATACCAATGCACAAGAGGGGCCCACCGAGGCGACAACTGGCGCCGTGAAGTCGACTTCGACCCGATAAACCAAGTCATCCGCGTACCCGTCCTTGTTCTGGTCCAGAGGTAAGCCCGCCAAATCCCTCAAGCCGCTCGTCTCCCCTGCCCGTGCGCGCAATTCATACAAACCTTCCGTCAACGCTTCCGCAATGCCCAGCCGGACTTCGGTAGTCCCATCCACGTACTCCGGTGTCACCACGAGAACCACGTCGTCAGTCCCACCCATCGTCCGGTCCGAACCGAGATATGTGAGCGTGTAAGTCGTTGCGTCCCGGGCGCCCTCACCCACAACCGCCGTCGAAAGCGTCAATACGAAGCGCGTGATATCCGTGGCGTTGACGGCTGCCGCCGGCGTGACCTCTGTTATGTAAGGCCCGGACGGGGTAATGTCTTTGCGATAGACCGTCCCGGCCCCTGCAGTACCGTTCCCCGGCCCACCTGCTGCAGTCACATTCTCGCCAGGGAGGCTCAGCGCTTCCGAATAGTAAAGAGCCACCCGCCCGCCACCGCCACCGCCGCCAGACCCCTGACCTGCTCCACCATTGGCGGATACCGTGCCGCTTCCGGCTATCGCGTTGGCTTCAATCCAGACCGACCCTCCAGAACCGCCCCCCTGTTCACTGCCAACGCCAGGCATACCATCGGCACTGACCGAGCCGTCCACCGTAATCGTCCCAGTCACCACCAAATGGATGGCCCCGCCGCCCGCGCCACCATTGCCTCCCGGGCTGTTGTCGGAGTTGTCCCCTCCGCCCGATCCCAGCTCCCGCGGCTCCGTCTCCGATCCGTACGTGGCACTAGCTCCAGCGGGAGCACCTCCCACACCACCGTAGCTCCCCCCGCTTCCCGCCCCCGCACTCGCGGGAGCACCTCCAGGTCCACGCCCGTGGTAACCAATCCACCCCGCCTCGCCCCCAAGGTACCCCTGACCGTCCGCACTGATACGAGAGCCGGCACCAATCGTAGCCGAGTGAGCCCGCAGAGTCACACCGGTGCCCCCCCAACGGCCCTCGATCATCATCCGCTGATTAGTGCTGCCACAGATTACAGTTGAACTCCCCTCAACCAATAACCCGCCGATGATCATGATTTCCGCTCCACCGCCAATCGACCAAGTCGCCGCATCGTCAAGCGTCACCGCCCCGAACGTCGTTTGGGTACTGGCCGGAGTAACGTAGTTCTCGAATAGTCGGAGATGCAGATTCGCGATGGACTGTTCGAAAAACGCCGCAGTGCCTGCCTGGCCGGCGCCGTTGCCAGACCCCCCGACGGTCGTGCTCGAGATGTACCCCGTGAACTCGGCGCCCTCTGTATAATACACTGCAATCCGCCCGCCTCCACCTCCTGAGCCGGCACCCTGACCGCTGCCGCCAGTCGCCTGGAACGAACCGGCTCCATTCAAAGCACTGGTGGTCACCCAGAGTGAACCTCCAGACCCCCCTCCTTGTTCGCTGCCCACTCCATCGCCGCCGTTGGCTGAAATCAAACCATCCAAAGTCAGTGTCCCGCTCACGATAAGTCGGATGGCGCCACCGCCGTTCCCGCCGCTCCCTCCCGGACTGTTGTCGCTGTTGTCCCCGCCACCGGACCCAAGGTCCAACGGAGTATCGGCGGAACCGTAAACGGCTGCTTGACCCGCCGTCGCTCCACCATACCCGCCGTAGCTACCGCCGCTGCCTCCGCCCGCGTGGGCCGGTCCCCCACCCGGTCCGCGACCATATGCGCCATACGACCCAGCTTCGCCACCCACGTACCCCTGACCATCCGCTGAAATCCGAGAGCCCGCTTCGACCGCCAAGTCTTTCGCATTTAGCGTCACTCCCACGCCAACCCCGTACCCCTCGACCATCGCCAACGTGTTCTTCCCTTGGCACAACACGGTCGAGTTGTCTTTGACCCAAAACCGGTCGTTCACAGCGACGGTCG
>JAXDCU010000112.1:0-8589 GCA_034677645.1 Verrucomicrobiia bacterium | reverse complement strand
ATTCGATGGACTTGGCGTTCGCCGCCGAATCGCTCAAGCCTATCTCCCGAGACCACATTTTAGTGCGCAAGGTCGAAGACCTTGCCGCGCTTCGGCATATGGCCGCCCTCCAACACCTCGACCTCATCAAACTTGTGCTTCAGAGCTTTGGCGGCAAGGCCACCCCCGAGCAAATCCGGGACGCATTGGTGCCCGATGTGATCACAGATGATTGGAGAAAGTGGTGGGATGCCGCAAAGCGCGAAATCAAGAAGGACGGGCACTTTGTCGTTCCACTCAAGAAAACCGAGCCAGTCGTCTATCAAGAACAGGAAGTCACGCTCACGGAGCGTCTGATGACCGAGTTTCGCGCGGCAAAGGGTCTCAAAGCGCGGCTGGTGGTGGCGGCTGAACTTCTCCGGAACGCCGAAGACCTGCTAGACAAGCCCGCTTCCTTGGCTGAGGCCGTCGAATTGCTCAATCAGGAAATCGCTTCGCATCAGCGCACTTTGCCGGCTCTGGCGATTGAAGGCGTGTTCATGCGGGACGATCTGATCGCTGCCGCAGGCATTCAACCGTCTGAGTCAGCCGTCACTGACGCGGCAATCTGGGCCCAAACCGACGACCCTGGCCGCGTGCTAGACCAAATAGTCGTTGCCAAACACAAACGCGCGTTGCGCTCATTCCGCGCCTCCAAAGCCGACACATGGCATGAGGTCGTGCTCTCCTTTCTTGACACCGCCTCCGCCAAACTCTGCACCGAGTGCGCGAATCTACTCATCGACGAAGGGCACTTCGAGGAACTCAAGCAGACCTTGATCCGCCTCATCAGCCAGCACGATGCAAGCAGCGAGTTGCTGCTCTGGCTCGCCAGGGAACGCTCGGACGCTTACGCCGACGTTCTCGGCCCCGAGGTGTTCCGCGCCATGCTCACGGCGATGGAGCGCGACCAGTTCAATGAGAAGAAACGCAGCCGATTGCGTGACTACATCCTCGACGACCAGGAATTGCTGGTCGAACTAATCGAGTCCGCCGATCTCGAAGTTGTCAAAGACCTGGCTCGCGCGCTGCAGTTGTCCCCATGCTTCGACGACGTCGACAAACGATCGCTGTTGGCACGAATAGTCAAGAAATCACCGGCTGTCCAGTCGCTCATAACTGGCGAACACGCGAAACAGGAAACCGCGCTCTTGGTTTCGTGGGAGAGTTTCGACCGCCGCAAACGCGAGTATGACGAACTGGTGCAGAAGAGCATCCCGGCCAACTCCCGTGACATAGCCGTGGCCCGCGGCTATGGAGACCTGAGCGAAAACCACGAGTACAAGGCGGCTAAGGAAATGCACCGGCTCCTCATGCTCCGCAAAGCGGAACTCGAAGCCCAACTGGTGCGCGCCCGGGGCACCGATTTCTCAAACGCTCGCGTTGATGTTGTCAGTATCGGCACGCGCGTCGCTGCGACTGACCTTGAGACACAACACCAGCAGGTCCTCTCAATACTCGGCGCCTGGGATTTCGACCCCGACCTGCACATCATCTCGTACCTGAGCCCCATCGGGCAGTCGCTGCTGAACAAAAAAGTCGGCGACACAGCCGAACTCGACATCGATGGCCACGTCAGCAGATACCGCATCGATTCGATCGAGTCCGTCGTTCCGGCGAAACCAGCCGAATCCGTGCCGCAACCTGTGAGCACGGAGGGGCCCCCCCACTTTGCCGCAACCGCTGCCGCCCTCCAAACCAGCCAGCCTTCCACCAATAACACGGCCACGGAACAACCAGAGGGCGCGGGATAGCAGCGACTGAAGCGAAGTGACTTTTGGCTCTTTCACGGGCAACGAAGGCTTGCCTTGCTTCGTCGATGGCTGCCGGATTGACTTGCCAGCCGCTCCAAGCCGTTCTACCAACGGCCATGCAACGTGAGTCCAAATCTTCCATTCACCGCCGCGGCTTCCTGAAACTTTCCCTCGCAACCGCGGGCGCGTTGGGCACGACAGGCACGAGCTTGTCCCAGGCTGCGCAAAACGGGCCGTCAGCCAAGTATCGCGCGCCTTCCCGAAAGACAGCCGCGGGCGAGGAACGTCATAGGTACAACTCGGCATATACCGGTCAGCATCTCAACCGCGTGGCGTTTCCGATGGGAGGGATTGGCGCCGGCATGATCTGCATCGAGGGCACGGGCGCGCTGTCGCACTTCTCGCTGCGCAACAAGCCAGAGGTTTTCAATGAGCCGTGCCTGTTTGCCGCGGTGTCAATCCGGGGCGAACCCAATATCGCGCGGGTCTTGGAAGGGCCGGTGCCTGCTTGGAAAGTGTTCGGCAAACCGGGCACTGGCAACGGCGCTGCCGGGACTTCCTATGGCCTACCCCGATTTCGGGAAGTCAGTTTCACCGCCCGTTTCCCATTCGCCGTGGTCACGCTCACCGACCGCGCGGTGCCTCTTGCGGTCCAACTAACCGGTTGGAGCCCGTTCGAGCCTGGCGATGCCGACGCTTCGAGTCTGCCGGTCGCCGCCCTCGAATATCGATTCACCAACAAGTCAAAGGCAACACTCGACGCGGTGTTCTCCTTCAACACCAAGAACTTCATGGCTGTCGGCGGCAATGCCCATGGCGTGAAATCCGCCCCAGGTGGCTTTACTCTGTGGTCGACGGCAGCTCAGGACAAGGCCTGGGAAGAAGGCGCTTTCACGGCGACGGTCTCGGACCCGGGGGCCAAGGTGAACCATGCCTGGTTCCGCGGAGGCTGGTGGGACCCGCTTACCATGGCTTGGAAAGACGTCGCGTCGATGGCGTGCTATGATCGGGCCCCACTCACTCAAGGCGACCCATCGCCAGGCGCGACGCTTTTCGTGCCATTCACGGTCGGACCGGGTCGGACGAAGACTGTCACGGTTCTGTTGGCTTGGCACGTGGGATCGACCAATACAAGGATCGGCAAAGACCCGCAAAACAACCCGCCGCCCGCCGGCAGCTACAAACCGTGGTACGCCAGCCAGTTCGCTGACGTCGCAGCGGTGACTGAGTTCTGGCGCCGGAATTATGACCGGCTCCGAAAACGCACCCAGCGTTTTAGTGACTGTTTCTATGACTCGACACTCCCGCCGGAAGTGGTCGAAGCTGTCGCCGCTAATCTTACCATCCTCAAGTCACCCACGGTCCTCCGTCAGGCCGATGGCAGACTCTGGGCGTGGGAGGGCTGCTCCGATAACGCCGGCTGTTGCCACGGTTCTTGCACACATGTCTGGAACTACGCTCAGGCCGTCCCTCACCTGTTTCCTGCCCTCGAACGCACACTCCGCGAGACGGAGTTCGGCCCCTCGCAGGACGACCGTGGCCACCAGCAGTTCCGCAGCGCATTGCCGATCCGCCCAGTCGCACACGATTTCCATGCCGCCGCGGACGGTCAGCTCGGCGGCATCATGAAAACTCATCGCGAATGGCGTATCAGCGGCGACATTGAATGGCTGCGTAAACTCTGGCCCAGCGTCAAAGCCAGCCTCGACTTCTGCGTCAACGAGTGGGACCCGGCCCGGAAAGGGTGGACTGAAGAGCCCCATCACAACACATACGACATCGAGTTCTGGGGACCTGACGGCATGTGCACGAGTTTCTATCTGGGCGCCCTCAAGGCCGCGGTGAGCATGGGTCATGCACTGAACAAAGACGTGTCAAGTTACGAGTCGATTCTCCAGCAGGGCACGAAAAGGATGGAACATGAGCTGTTTGACGGCGAGTATTTCATCCAGAAAATCGAATGGAAGAACCTCCGGGCAAAAAACCCACTCGAAGTTCGAAGTTTCGGTGGCGGCTATTCTCCAGAAGCGCTCGCCCTGATGGAAAAGGAAGGCCCCAAGTACCAGTACGGAACCGGCTGCCTCTCCGACGGAGTGCTGGGAGCGTGGATGGCGATGGTCTGTGGCGTGGGGCATGTTGTCGACGAAAAGAAGATCGCAAACCACCTCGAGGCGGTGCACCGATACAACTTCAAGAGAGACCTCTCAGCCCATGCCAATCCCCAAAGACCAGCATATGCCTGTGGCTCCGAGGCAGGCCTCCTTCTCTGCACGTGGCCCAAGGGAGGTGAACTGTCACTCCCGTTCGTCTACTCGAACGAGGTCTGGACCGGAATTGAGTACCAGGTGGCGTCCCATCTGATGCTCGCAGGCAAAGTCGCTGAAGGACTGGATATCGTGCGTGGCTGCCGCGACCGCTATGACGGACGGACGCGCAATCCGTTCAACGAATACGAGTGCGGACATTGGTACGCTCGCGCAATGTCAAGCTACGCGCTGTTGCAGGGCCTGACAGGCGCGCGCTACGACGCCGTTGACAAAGTCCTTTACTTGCGTCCTGCCATCAAAGGCGATTTCCGTTCCTTCATTTCCACAGCAACGGGGTACGGCACTGTGGGCGTGCGCAAAGGCAAACCGTTTCTGACAGTTGTCCACGGTACTATCCCGACCGACAAAATCCAGATTGCCAATTGACGTCGCCGGGGCCGATTGCATAGCCTGTCAGTTGCCAAATCGACTTACCAAGAATTCCAGTAAGTGCCAAACTGACAGGCCCAGTAATTGGTCATCTGGCGGAGATTCTTCCAATGAACTGACCCGGTTAGAAGCAGGACGTTGCCGCCCTGGGCGCGCAGATCATGGGGTTTGGTCAGCTTTTCCACCCACAGAAAAGGCTCGCCTTTGGACTTCGCGGCGCCTCCGGCGCAGTGCGGCGCGATGACCCAGCCAACTCCGCCGACCGGTTCGGCCCACGCGTTGAGATCGCAGGCGAGAGTCAAGTTTGGGTCTTCAGTGAAGTTCTGTGGCGACACCCATTTGGGCGAGGGCTCGCCTGGCCACGGTTTCTTATGTCCGCCGTTGTAACTGTAACCTATGACCCAACCGTGGGGGGCGAGGTAGTACTGGTACGTACCGGCCAGGCTCGGACAAGTGCTCATGTTAGTACCGCTGTACTGTCGAATCGCGTTAAACGTGTTCGTGCTGATCCATATCGTGTGTGTCACGCCATCGTCCCGATAGCCCTGGGGCAGGCGATCGTTGTTGTCGTTGCCGTACATCTGGAGGGCAAGACCGAGCTGGCGCAGGCCACTGGCGCAATTCACACGCCGGGCTTTCTCCTTAGCCATGCTAAGTCCCGGCAGGAGCATCGCGGCTAGAATCGCAATGATCGCGATGACAACTAGCAGTTCGATGAGCGTGAAGGCCATGCCGCGTTCGGGCGCCCCACGACGTCGGACACATTCTCTTTTCACGACTTTCAACACGAGCCCTTTGTAAGACTGCTTGCACTCAAACCCGCTCCGAGCCGTCTGTCAATCTCAGCGATTGCCTGGTGATCAGATTAAGCGCGTAAGCAGCGAGGCTTGCGAGAAGTCCAGTTTCATGGACAATTGCGCCATGTGCGACATCACTTCAGGTCAATGTCTTGGCGATTCGGCGACGACTGCCGATGCCTCGCGCGATCCCACTCGGGTGCAAGCGTGTTTTGTAAGGCGGTTTGTACTCGTTGCGGAGGTCGTCGTCTTGACCGCGATCGCCGAGCTGGCGGCGGCTGCCGCTGAGCCGTTGGCTCGGTTGTGCCCAGTTCCTTTCACGGACGTTAGCATCACCGACACGTTCTGGGCTCCTCGGCGCGAAACCAATAGACTCGTGAGCATTCCCGTCAATTTCCACAATCTCGAGAAAGTCGGAAATCTCGAGAACCTCCGTCTCGCCGGGCGGAAGGCCACCAGCGGCTTTCGAGGACCTGTGTTCATGGACTCGGACGTGTACAAGGCGCTTGAGGCAGCGGCTTACTCCATCGCCACAGATCGCGACCCTGATTTGGAGCGACGACTCGACGAGATCATTGCTGTCCTGGCAGCGGCTCAACAGCCGGACGGCTACTTGAACAGTTACTTTATCGTGAAAGAGCCAAGCCAACGCTGGAAGAACCTGCGCGACTGGCACGAACTGTATTGCGCGGGACATCTGTTCGAAGCCGCCGTGGCTCATTTCGAGGCAACTGGGAAACGCAACTTCCTGGATGTGGCCACCAGGCTTGCCGATCACATCGACAGCGTATTTGGGCCAGGCAAGCGGATGGGATATCCGGGGCATCCGGAGATCGAGCTGGCCCTTGTCAAGCTGGCGCGTGTGACGAATGAAAAGCGCTATCTCGATCTTGCGCGGTTCTTCGTCGAAAACCGCGGCCGCAAGTTCTTCGCCGAAGAACACAAGACACCGCTTGGCGACTACGACGGCGCCTACTGGCAGGACGACGTGCCCATCACGGAGCATCGCAACATTAAAGGCCACGCCGTCCGCGCCTGCTACCTGCTCGCCGGCGCAACCGACGTGGCCGCCGAAACACGCGATCCGGCTTTGCTCAGGATGTTGAACCGGGTCTGGCGAAACACGGTTCAGCGGAACATGTACGTCACTGGCGGCATTGGTCCCAGCGCGAGCAACGAGGGGTTTACCACCGACTACGATCTCCCGAACCTGACAGCTTACCAGGAAACATGCGCATCAGTCGCGCTTGCTTTGTGGAACCATCGACTGGCTATGCTCTACGGCGAATCGCGGTATGCAGATGTGCTCGAACGCTCGCTTTACAATGGCGTGCTAGCCGGCGTTTCACTCGACGGCAGCCGATTCTTTTACGTCAACCCGCTCGAAAGCCTCGGCAACCACCATCGGTCGGAGTGGTTTGGCTGCGCTTGTTGTCCACCGAACGTCGCTCGCACGCTTGCCTCGATCGGGGGCTATGCCTATGCAACGAGCGACAACGCACTCTGGGTGAATCTCTACATCGGAGGAGCAGTCACAGCCAACATCGGCGGCCAGAAGCTCAAATTGGAGGTCACCACGGACTATCCGTGGTCAGGCAAAGTGCGGTGTGTCCTCCGGCTTGACCAGCCAAGGCGATTCGAGTTGCGCCTGCGCGTTCCCGGCTGGTGCGAGCAATCCGCCGTGGCGGTTAACAACCAGCCGGTAGAGTCGCCGATGACCGAACGCGGCTACATCATCCTGGCCCGAAACTGGCAGCCAGGCGATGTCGTGACTCTCGATTTGCCAATGCCGGTACAGCGAATGGCCGCGCACCCGCGCGTGAAAGACAACGCGGGGCGCCTGGCTTTGCAGCGCGGGCCGTTGGTCTATTGCCTGGAAGCCTGCGATCATTCGGAGTCACTGTCGTCGTTGTATCTTCCCACCGATGCGGAGCTGACGGTCGAGAAAGCGCCCGGTGTCCTTGGAGGAGTGACTCTCATCAAGGGCTATGCGCGGGCATCAGAAGAACCGGACTGGGCTGCTCGTCTCTACGAGCCGGTCGTCACATCCAAAAGCGTGCCCATCACCGCGATCCCATACTATGCGTGGGACAACCGGGCCGCCGGCACAATGAAAGTCTGGCTTCCCACTACTCCGCCAGTCCCGCCGGCAGGCGGTCTTGAGACTCGGGCCAAAGTCTCGCTCTCATTCGCGAGTGGCAATTGCCATCCCGAAGCCATCAACGACGGTTTGGAACCCAAAGGCTCACGCCAGCATCCGGGCAAGTTATGTCACTGGTGGCCTCACAAGGGAACACTCGAGTGGGTCCAGTACACGTGGAAAAAGCCGGTCACGATTCAGGGCGCTGAAGTGTATTGGTTCGACGACACCGGCTCGGGCGAGTGCAGGCTGCCGGCCTCGTGGCGGATTCAATACCTCGACGGCATCGACTGGAAACCAGTGAAAGCCCGCGGCGACTATGGGGTGAAACTCGATGCATGGTGCGCAGTGCAATTTGACGCAGTCACCACAACCTCGCTGCGCATGGAAGCGCAGCTCAAATCCGACTGGGCGGTCGGCGTTCACGAATGGCGTTTGACCGAGGGCGAACTGGAGTAGAGACCCAGAAACCAGAGCGGCGCGGCCGCAACCGAACGGGCCCGTCGAGAGGACCGTTCAGGCCGCATTCGCCGCTCCCCGACCGCGCCGCACTGCCGAGACTGAGCGTTCACGGGCTTACGGGCTCAGCGCACCTGAATTGGGCTTATCGATCGGTCGCGGCAACGGTTTACTTGCCGGGTCGCTTGGCTGGCACTTGCCACTGCGCGTGCCAATAGAAGTCCCACAGGCGCTCGAGGCGGACGAACTCGGCGTGCCCGTCCGCGAAGCCGACGTTGACTCCACCGGAGAGAGTGTCTTTGGGATTGAAGCTCTTGACCGCGGCGGATAGAGGCGCGCCATGTCTCGGGATCGTCACGCGCGACATCGTGCCGTTCCCTTGGTAATCGTCGCCAGTGAAAAGGTTCCGTGCTGGCGGCTCGGTGTATTCCGGCCAGGCGTCTACCCAAACGGAATCGGCGATGATTGGCGTCTGTGTCGGGTACTGCACTGACACATCGCGCAGGTAGAACTTGGGGTCGTTCTTGGGATGAAAAGGGTCGTCCCCGTTGTAGAACCATCCGTTCAGGCAGTAACTCCCCTGGAACTCCTTGCCCGAGCTGCCAAACGGCCAGAGCCACGTGCGGTTCACGCGGCCGCTTGTCGCGTTGTCCTTGCGCAGCGCAAGTTTGAGCTCAGGCGCCGTTGGACAAACGCGCGCGCCGTTCACTGCTGCGTAGTTCGTT
>JAXDCU010000111.1:0-8050 GCA_034677645.1 Verrucomicrobiia bacterium | reverse complement strand
GAACACTCAACGCTCAACCTTCAACTTTCAACTCAGGTTCGAGTTGAATGTTGAGCGTTAGACGTTGAGCGTTAAGCGTGCCCGGTTCATGGTCTTCATGCGTGTGCAGTTGAACATCGACACTTTCAATGAACATCCCTTGGTAGATAGGCGCCGAAGCGCGTGCACTTGTTCGAAATGTTGCATTGAACCGAAAGGCGCACCTAGTGTTGTATTGCGCCCGTGAGTTCCAGCAGTTCGCCCCACGGCAGTGTGTTGAGGAGTCCCGCGCTCCTGAATCTCGCGTCAACAACGGCCCTTTTCGAGCTCATCGTTCTTTGGCTCGGTCTGGGCCCATTGACATGCGTGCTTGCCGGCGACCAGTTCGTGTATGTCGGCACATACAACACCGCACAGAGCAAGGGCATTTACATGTTCCGGTTCTCGCCGGCCAGCGGCCAGGTCACCTCGCCAAGCCTCGTGGCCGAGACGAAGAACCCCAGCTTCCTGGATATCGCTCCGACTGGCCAGTTCCTTTACGCGGTGAACGAGTCAGACCAGTTCCGCGAGCAGCGCAGTGGAGCGCTGAGCTCTTATCGGATCGATCGCTCCACCGGCGGACTTACAAAGCTCAACCAAGTGCTAACACGCGGCTCGGGTCCGTGTCACCTCGCGGTTAGTCGAACCGCGAAGTGCGTAGTTGTGGCAAACTACGGCGGTGGGAGCGTCGCCTCGTTTCCCATCCTGTCCGATGGCAGCTTGGGCGAAGCTGTTTCGTTCTTTCAGCACGAGGGCAAGAGCGCGAACCCCCGACGGCAGGAAAAACCACATGCGCATGGCGTTACGTTCGATCTCGATCAAAAGCGCGTTCTCGTGCCCGACCTGGGAACGGACAAGCTCATGGTTTACAGCATCGACACTGAGTCGGCCAAGCTTGTGCCAAATGATCCACCAGCGCTCGCGGTTGCCGCCGGGGCCGGCCCGCGCCACATCGCTTTCCATCCCAATGGCCGGTTTGCATATGTTGTCAACGAGCTGGCATGCACCGTCACTGTTCTTGACTACGACGCTGCCTCAGGAGCGCTGAGCCACAGGCAGACAGTTTCCACGCTGCCTGACGGGTTCTCGGGGGACAACACCACCGCCGAAATCGAGGTTCATCGGAATGGGCGTCTATTGTTTGCTTCCAATCGCGGCTACGACAGCCTGGCGGTTTTCGGCATAAACAGGAACGGCTCGCTCAGGCTGCTCAACCACACATCAACACAAGGGAAGACGCCGCGTCACTTCGCGACCGATCCAACTGGCGAGTGGCTCTGGGTAGGGAATCAGAACAGCAACATGCTAGTGCTTTTCCGTCTTGATGCCAGGACCGGCACGCTTATGCCGGCGGGGCAAACGCTCGAACTGGGCGCGCCAGTTTGTGTCAAGTACCTGCCACTTCATGACTGACCGCCTTGCCCTGGAGAATTCGGCCGCGAGCGACGCGCCTTGCTCCAATTGTCATATCATATGCATGTGGACGAAACCAACGCTTTGATCGCCCAGCGAAAAGCGAAGCTGACCGCTCTGCAAACCCGCGGCATCAATCCTTTCGCCAACAAGTTCACGCCTACAATCGGCTGCGGCGAAGCCCATGCCCAGTTCGATCAAGGCAAACTGGCCGAACATGCCGCTGTTGCGGTTGCGGGGCGTATTGTGGCCCATCGCGACATGGGCAAGAGCCAATTCATGGACCTGAAGGACTCGACCGGACGCATCCAGCTTTACGCGCAGAAGCAGATACTTGGCGACGAACTATATGATGTGTTCAAGCATCTGGACCTGGCTGACTTCATCGGCGCCAGAGGCACGCTGTTTAAGACCCGCTCTGGCCAACCAACCGTCCGCGTTGAGTCGATAACCGTTCTCGCCAAAGCCCTGCGTCCGCCGCCGGCACAATGGTACGGGCTCGCCGAGGCCGAGACCCGATACCGCCAGCGCTACCTCGACTTGATGGCAAACGAGAGCGTGGCAAGGGTTTTCCGCCAGCGCAGCCGGATACTCCAAACAATCCGCGCGTTTCTGACCGACAGGGGTTTCATGGAAGTCGAGACGCCCGTAATGCAAGCGATCGCGGGAGGCGCCGCCGCGAAACCTTTCGTCACGCATCACCACGCTTTGGGCTGTGACTTGTACCTTCGAATTTCGCTTGAGCTGTATCTGAAGCGCCTACTGGTGGGCGGATTGGATCGCGTGTTCGAGATCGGACGCAACTTTCGCAACGAAGGACTCTCGCGCAAGCACAACCCGGAGTTCACCATGCTGGAGGCCTACCAGGCCTATGGCGATTACGAAACTATGATGGAGCTCGTGCAGAGCCTCGTCTGCCACGTCGCCAAGGAGGTCCTCGGCTCGCTGCTCGTCAAACACACTAACGAGCAGGGCGAGACGGTGCGCGAGATCGACCTGACGCCCCCCTGGCGGCGCGTTGCGTACAAGGACATTGTCCGCCAGCATGCCGGCTCCGACTGGTTCGATATTAATCCAAAACTGCGCCGTGAACGCGCCAAGGAACTAAGCGTTGAAATCGAGAACCTGGCCGAAGACTTCGAGGTTACACAGGCTGTGTTCGAGAAACTCATCGAACCGACTTTGATCAACCCCACATTCATCACGCATGCGCCAAAGGAGTTGATCCCGCTGGCCAAGCTCTCACCTGGCGACCCTACTACAGTCGAGGTGTTCGAATGTTGTATCAATGGCCAGGAAATCGCCCCTGCTTACACCGAGCAAAACGATCCCGTGGCCCAGCGCGAGACTCTCGAGCATCAGGCTGGCGGCGAGCAGCAGAAGATCGATGAAGACTTCCTGGTCGCTCTCGAGCACGGCATGCCACCCGCGGGCGGCATTGGCATGGGCATCGACCGCCTCTGCATGATGTTGCTTGGCCGGGACTCAATCCGCGACGTCATTCTATTCCCCCAGTTGCGGCCTAAATAGAAACAACGGGGGCGAATGAACCGCGGATGACAGCGCCGGCCTACCCACAGCCGAATGGTCTCGTCGAGAGGATCGCAAAGGTTGCACTGACGCCCCTCCGCCCCGCCGGTTCCCGAATGTCAGGGCATTGACGGCGCAATGCCCTCCGGTTGCTAGCGCTCACGGAGAGGGTCCTTGTTTCCGCGAACACGCTCCATGACCTTGAACCGCACGGTAGGGCGCGACCGCGCGCCTGCGGGGCGCGCGCCGGCATCAGAGCCGCGCGCGTGAGCAAGCCGGAGAGGGGCGGGGAGGGGAAAGCAGGGAGCGGGGAGCAGGGAAGATGGTGATCGGTTATCGGTTAATTGGTTGTTGGTGGGATCAGAGTGTAGTGCTCTGTGACCGCTGCCTTACGGTCGCGGCTCTGAAAGTGCGGGCTGAGTTTGGCGGGCTGGCCGGCCCGGCGGTCTGGCCCTACCAAGCAGTAATAGATTACAGCAAGGGGAAGCGCGACCGCTGAGTGCCCCGGCGTGTCTAGCGGGGCAGCCGAGTCGCGGCTGGCCCGGAGGGTCCAGCCCTACCTTGCGGTTCGTGGGAAAGCAACTAGCTGCGACGGCGAAGTCGCAAGCCCACGCCAATGCCGCCCAGGACCAACAGAGCGATAGTGGACGGTTCCGGCACGGCGACGATCTGAATACCGTTGATCGTGGCTCGCAGGGCGCCCGGCGAAGACGCTTCCTCGCTCCGCACCAGAATACTGTCCGAGGTCAAGCCGGTGAAGACAGCGTAATTGCCCGGCTGCGCATTGGCGAGGGAGTCCGCTGTGAGCGGGACTTGGGTAAAGGTCCCGGTGAAATTTTCGACATCGGAGCCAAAGAGGTGCGGGCTGACCTCGGGGCCCAGGGTCAGATTCGCGATATCTCCGCTGTAGGTGGCTTCCTGAATCCAATACTCGGCGACTCGGCCCTGGGTTTCGTCGCCGTCAAAATACACGATTACCTCGTAGCTCGACGCTCCGCCGGTGACCATCCAACTGCTCAAGCCGGTCAAACGGACTTGGGGCTGGTTGGCGCGGTTCCAGAGCGAGTACGGAGCAGTGTCGTCCCTGGCCACCCCGGTGGCATCCAAGTAACGGTGCATCAACCGGCCGTTGGGAGTGTCAGTGGCGGCGGAGGTCGACCATGTGTTGTTGCAGTCCCAGGCCGCGAGCACTCCGGAAGGCGCGCCCGTATCGTCGTTCATTTCCGCCGTATTGCTCCACCTTGCGCCCGAATTGTTCCAGTTGACCTGCGCGTAACCCGGCGCCCCGGCCAAGTCGGTGGCGCCAAGGGTGTCCGCCGCGGCGCCTTCCATGAAGTTCAACCCAATCGACGCAGCCTGGCTGCTCAGCGAAAGGCCGAATGTAAGGGCAAGCCCAACAATGATCTGTCTCATAACTCGTGCTCCGGTTGATAATGATGACCACTATACAAAACCAACCAATTCCACCGCATAGAACCGCGAGAGACATGCCACTTTTCCCCGGTCGGGTCAAGCGTAATCTGCGGCGAAATTTGGAGGGATTGTGGCCATAAAGTTTGACCGCGTCTTGTCCGTGGTCTAGGTATCTGCGATGCACCGCTGTTTTGGGATAAGCGCGTTTCTCATTCTGTGTGGGGTTTTGGTCTCCGGGTCCGTGTGGTCCGCGGTTCTCAGCATCGCGCATCGTGGGAATTCCATGTATGCGCCGGAGAACACGCTGGCCGCTTTCCTTGCGGCCGAAGGCAAGGCCGATTGGGTGGAAACTGACATCAGAGTCTCGAGCGACGGCAAGCTGGTCCTAATGCACGACGATACGGTGGATAGAACGACCGATGGCGCGGGCAGCGTGGCCAAGCTGACTTTCGACCAGCTTCGGCAGCTCGATGCGGGGTCCTGGTTCTCCACTGAGTTCGCCGGGCAAGTCATTCCCACTTTGGAAGAGATGATCACTCAGACGCTGCCGTTTGCCACGCCGCTGTTGGAACATAAGGCGGGAACGGCCGCGGCCTACCTGGCTGAACTGCGGCGGCTGAACGTGGTCTCAGACGTCGTGGTGCAGTCGTTTGACTGGAGTTTTCTGGCCGACCTGCACGCGTTGGAGCCAAGCGTCCGCTTGTGCGCCCTGGGAAGCGGGAACATGACCGACGATAACTTGACGTCCATCGTGAACTCAGGAGCAAGCATGGTCGCCTGGGAAAAATCCAACGTGACCGAGGCGGAACTTGCGCTTGTCCATGGGCGCGAGTTGGAGTTGTTCGTGTGGACCGTCGATAGCCCAGCGGAGATTCAGAGCCTGATTGCGTTGGGCGTGGATGGCATCATCTCCAACGATCCCGCTGCCGTCAGCGGTCAACAGCAACCAAACACCAACGCGCCGACGTACCTGGGCGATCGTTTGATGGCTTACTGGAAACTCGATGACGGACTCACCAACTCGTCCGCGACCGAAGTTGCCGACAGCGCTGGCGCCAATGGGGGAACGCTTGTTTGCAGGGACCCTGAGTCCCGGTGGTTCGATGGCAGCACAGCCAAGTTCGGCGGCTGCCTGAAACTGGAAGGCGCGAGCGCATATGTAAACCTGCCATCCTCTGGCGGGCTCGATATCAAGACCAACGAGATGACCATTTCCGGGTGGGTTTGGCTGCCTGGTCTGCCGTCACAACTGAGCTCCGGCTATGCCGCGATCTTCGATTCAAAGGAGGATTGTTATGTGCTCTACCTGGATCGAGTGAACAAAGAACTGCGCTTCAAAGTCACCGACGCGAGCGGGAAAACTGCGCGCCCAGGCGTTCCCGAGGCGCTCCTCTATACAAACCGGTGGCTTCACGTGGCGGCAACGTACTTCGGCAACGCAACCGTGGCGGCCGGACGAACGACGATTTTCCTGAACGGCGAGCCAGTGGACACCCACACGGGGAGCGATAGCAGCAGCCCAATCGGCCTCACGGGAACCGTGAAGCCCGGCCAAGCCGCTGCCATGGGCCGCGAGGGGCCGACTGGCGCCAATTACTTCGACGGAATGGTGGATGACATAGCGGTGTGGCGGCGCGCCCTGTCATCGGAGGAGATCAACTGGATATATGAAGCAGGAGAATCCGCGCAAAGTCTCGACGACCTGTTGCGCCTGCCAACGCCACTGATCGAGTTTTCGGCGTTGCGTGTGGGAGCGAGCGGCAAGACTCTGGAAATCCAGTTCAAAAACCTCGGCCCATGGCAGACGTTCACCCTGGTCCGAGCGGACACTTGCTCGGGCCATTTCAGCGAAGTTGACGATCTCGCGCCCGTGCCGCTAGGGGACGGCGAGTTTCGCTTTGACTGGCCGCTGGACGGGAAAGAGTCGGGATACTTCCGGATTCGCGCGCAATAGCGGCTTGGCGATCTGCCGGGACCGATCGCTTACGGTAGCGGCTGGAATGCTTTTGCCTTTCACCGCGTGAGTGTGCGGAGGTCCCCTTGTCGGCGCGTGACACCGTCACGATCGAGTTTCTCCAGCAGAGGAACCATTACGCGCCGGTTAGAACCCAGCAACTGTCTCAATTGACTAACCGACGCGGCCCCGTGCGCGTCCAGGTGCGCTTTGATCCGCGCTACGGCCTGGTTGAACACGTCGGCGTCAAGAACCACGTCGGCACTTATCTCCATTGCCTGGCCCGTGTCGAGCAGATGACGAAGGGCCTGTTGTGACGCTGCGTCCGTCGCCAACTCCTTGCGCGATGGGACGCCAAGCCGCTTGGTGGCCAAAATGTTTCGCACCCGGGCGCCAGCGGCCCTCAAATGCGGAGGCAAAACCGGCTGGTGCTCCGCGCGTCGGATCGTGTTGCCCTCGGTGTGAAAGCCGTGCCGGGCCATGTCGGCGACGAGCGCCTGGAAAGCGCCTGCGAACCGCGTTTCAGGAAACAGACTGTTGAGCTCGCTCAGTTGTGGGCCAGGCCGCTCCGGATGAGATCGATGAGCCGCGTCAATCGCCGCTGCCGCTTTCCGTACCATGTCTTCCCACCAATCGCGGTGCGCGAGCGCCTCGCCCGCAACAACCGCTTCGCCCCGCGCGATCAGTGTTTCGACGGCGGCTGCCACTGCCGGGGCGCTGAACTGCGACTTGAGGAGCAGACCGGATTTGACGATCAATCCCGCGCGCTCCAAAGATGCGCTTACCCACTCGGTGGGGTCTGAAAGAGCGGCGGACAGTTTCTCAAGGAACATGGCTTGTGCCTTGCGCCGCCATTGCCCGCGGTCCGAGTCTGGGTCGAGCACAAAACCGCCCGCCAGCGTGCTTTGCTCCGACCAATCGCGCAGAATGAATCGGTCACCCGCAAACACGAACACTTGTTGCTCGAAACGCAGCTCCGCCAAGGCGCGATGTCCCGGCAGCAGCGCACCGCGGTCCCTGAACAATACGCGCGCGGGATGATTCGCGCTGCCATGATGCACACGCACAAGCAATCCGTGCCTTAGCGGGCGCCCTGTCCTCGCGGTTGCGCCAGCAGCCGGCCCCGGCGCCAGTAGGCCAGCGGCTTTGCCAGACGTGAGCGTCACCCGTGAAGACACCTCTAAAACCACATCAACCGTATCCGATGTCCCGCCGAGCCCCGGCAGCGTGACAACGTCCCCGCGTTCGACGCTTTTTTGATCACCGGCGCGGGAATCGAGGTCGGGTAGGTTAACAGCGGTTCGCGTGCCGGGGTAGCTGCGCGGCACTTCCAAGTTGTGCGAATGCAGAGTGCGCACACGGGTTGCGCGACCAGAAGGTTGGACAACTACTCCATCGCCCCGACAAATACGGCCGCCGCGCAGTGTGCCAGTGACGATCGTACCAACGCCTTTGAGCATGAAAACGCGGTCCACCGGCAGGCGCGGTTTTCCGATATCGGGCGATTGCGGCACACTCATTAAAACACGCGCCAGCGCGCCCCTCAACTCATCGAGTCCCTGGCCCGTGAGCATCGAGACAGGAACAATCGGCGCTGCGGAGAATGACGATCCCTGCAGCCGTTCGCGGACTTGGATGGTCAGGTCGGCCTCGCGACCGCTGGCGAGATCGATCTTGGTTAACGCCACGACCGCGCGCGTCACACCGAGGTAGTTGAGTATC
>JAXDCU010000110.1:0-3645 GCA_034677645.1 Verrucomicrobiia bacterium | reverse complement strand
GTCGTCGATCGGATTGCCGAGCGAGGCCGTGCGCGGAAGCACCTCGCGCAGTTTGAGCATGCTCGGCTCCCCGAGGGCTACCATCTCCAATCCAACCATCTCAGCGGCGTCCGCGGCCATGATGCCGGGCCCTCCGGCGTTTGTGATCACGGCCACTCGGTCGCCCTCCGGCACGGGTTGAGTGGCAAACGCGAGCGCATAGTCAAACAGCGCCTCGAAACTCTCCGCTCGGATGACGCCTGATCGCTTGAAAGCAGCGCCGTATGCGATGTCGGTCCCGGCCAGGCTCCCAGTGTGAGACGATGCCGCCTTTGCTCCGGCCTGGGTTACGCCGACCTTGAGGATTACTACTGGTTTTTCGTTGGCCGCCTGCTCGGCCACGCGCAGGAACTTGTTGCCCTCTTTGATGTTTTCGAGGTAGCCGGTGATCACTTTTGTCTGCTTGTCCTCAGCGAGGCCCTGAATGAAATCGACTTCGTTAAGGTCCGCCTTGTTTCCGAAGCTGATGACCTTGCCCAAGCCAAGCTTCTCTCTGGCGGCCCAGTCGAGAATCGCCACGCATAGCGCGCCCGACTGCGAAATCACCGAGATGTGGCCCGGAGGCGGCACCGTCGGCGCGAAAGTGGCGTTCATCGCGTGGTCCGTGTTCAGGACCCCGAGGCAATTCGGCCCCATCAGCCGCACACCCGCCTCCTGGCAAATTTCGACGATCTCCTTTTCAGCCTGTGCTCCTTCCGCCCCGACCTCCTTGAAACCGGCGGTGATCACTACAACCGTCTTCGCGCCTGCTCGGATCGAGCTTTGGATCGCGTCTTTTACGTACTTGCCACCGACGACAACGATGCTCAGATCGATCTTGCCAGAGTAGTCGTCCAAGTTCTTGTAGCACTTCACTCCGAGTATGTCGGACGCCTCAGGGTTGACTGGGACGATAGTGCCTTTGAAGCCGCCACGCGTAAGGTTGTGCATGATGGCGTGCCCCACCTTGCCAGGGTTGCGCGACGCTCCGATGACCGCGACGCTCTGTGGATACAAAAGAGACTCAAGCATAATATCTCAGTTCGATGTTAGAGACGAACAAACGAAGCAGGGTGCGCGCCAAGTCCGTCGTTTTGCCACAAGGACTGATTTGCCACTGACCCCTCTCTAACGCTGGAGCTCCCGCTCAAGGTAGTGGACAACCTGGCGTATGTTCGGCTCGACCTCCATCCTGTCCTTGACCTGTCTGCATGCGTGCAGGACGGTCCCGTGGTCTCGTCCTCCAAATGCCTCGCCGATTGTGTTCAACGAGCTGTCGGTCAACTGCCGGGCAAGGAACATGGCGACTTGACGCGGAAATGCAATGTTCTCCGGACGCCTTTTGCTGGTCATGTCCGCGAGACGGATGTCGAAGTACTCGGCGACGCGTTTCTGGATGACCTCGATGGTGATCGAATGCCGGCGCTCCTCGTGGAGCACTTCGTGCAGAAGCTCTTCCGCCACGTTGATTGTGACCGGTTTGCCCGTGAGCGACGCAAAGGAAGCAACCCGGATAAGCGCGCCTTCAAGCCTCCGAACGTTCGAGCGAATGCGGTCCGCGAGCAAGTCGATCACTTCCTTGGGCAAAGTGACGCCGAGCGACTGCTCCTTTCTGCGCAGTATTGCCACCCTGGTTTCGAACTCGGGCGGCTTGAGGTCAGTGACCAAGCCCCACTCGAACCGCGACACCAGACGATGCTCGAGGTTTTGAATCTCGCTTGCTGGCCGATCGCAGGTCAGGACAATCTGTTTGTGCGCCTCGTGGAGCGCGTTAAATGTGTGGAAGAACTCCTCCTGGATGCGTTCCTTGTTCGCCAGGAACTGCACATCATCAATCAACAGCACATCCACCTGCCGGTACTTGCGCCGGAACCTAGCCAGTTGGTTGGTTTGAATCGCGTCGATGTACTCATTGGTGAAACGCTCTGAGGTCAGGTACACCACGCGCGCCCCTCGTCGGTGCTGCACGACATACTGGCCGACGGCGTGGAGGAGATGCGTCTTGCCCAATCCGGTCCCTCCATAGACAAAGAGCGGGTTGTATGCTTTGCCGGGCGCTTGCGCCACCGCGAAGGCGGCGCTGTGCGCGAAGCTGTTGTTGTCTCCAACAACAAACGTATCGAACGTACTGTTTGGATTGAATGCCGGTTCGCGCCCGGCGGCCGCGGGTTCTGGCTCGTGTTCAAACACGGGCCTCGCCGCCGGAGCCGCCGAGGCCTGCTCCCGATTTGACCCGGAGGCAGCGGCGGAGTTGACCGCGAATCGCACCTTCAATGGCCTGCCCGAGGTGTGAGTCACGACGTCTTGGAGAAGCGTCAGATAGTTGTTCTTGAGCCAAAGTTCGCAGAAATCGTTAGGCACCTCGAGCGTGATATCATCCTGAGTCACGCCCTTGGCGGCAAGACCCGCAAACCAGAGGCTATAGATGTCGGGATTCAACATCTCGCGCAGGATTCGCTGCGCGGAAGGCCAAACGTTTTCGACAGGCGTTTGCATTGTGCTTGGGTTCACTGCTTAACGCGCGTCAGGCGAAATTATTCACTGTCATCCGAAGACCGATCGTAACATGCCGTTAGACAACAAGTTGCCACAGCCCCTGCCGGTCACCTTATCCACACGGCGGATTCCCTGTCCTCACGCCCTTCAACAACTTGGCAAACTCAAACTCAAACATTTGCTATCCAACGTTTTACGACGACGGAACACCCGCTTATCAAATCTCAGGACCACCGCAAATTGTCACGGCGCAATTGCTTCTGACGCACCGCCGACGTTCTAGGTCGAAGGCGCATCAAAGGCCAGCAGAACATATTGGTATTTGTCCGCAAGTTATCCACAACACCCGGACACCGGCAAAATCACACATCCGCACACTCGCACTCGTCCGCGGACTTCTTGCCTGCCGCACACCGACAGCTCAAATCCTCCCTCGACTAAGCGTCGTAGTAAAGAAAGAATTCATACGGGTGAGGCCTTAGGCGAATCGCGTCGGCTTCTTTGAGTTTCGCCGCGGTCCACATCTCGAGAAAGTCGGGGCTGAACACGTCTCCCTTGAGCAAGAAATCGTGGTCGCGTTCAAGGGCTTCGATGGCTTCCCTCAGGCTCCCAGGCACCTGGGGGACTCTGGCGAGCTCATCAGGCGGCAGCTCGTAAAGGTTTTTGTCCATCGGTTCGCCGGGATCGACCTTGTTGAGGACTCCATCCACAGCCGCCATGAGCAAGGCCGTGAAGCACAAGTAAGGATTGGCGCTTGGGTCGGGCGGCCGGTATTCAATTCTCTTCGCCTTGGGATTCTCACTGTAAGTGGGAATCCGCACTGCCGCGCTTCTGTTCCGAGCGCTGTAAGCCAAGTTCACGGGCGCCTCGTATCCGGGCACAAGTCGGCTGTAACTGTTGGTCGTGGGACTACACAACGCGCAAAGCGCTTTTGCGTGCTGCAGCACTCCGCCAATGGCGTAGAGGGCCGTCTGGCTCAAGCCCCCGTATCGAGTGCCGGCGAATAGTGGTTTGCCTTTTCTCCAAAGGCTCAGGTGAGTATGCATGCCGTTGCCGTTGTCGCCAAACAGCGGTTTGGGCATGAAAGTGGCGGTCTTGCCGTGCTTGTTGGCCACGTTTCTGACCACGTAC
>JAXDCU010000109.1:0-4746 GCA_034677645.1 Verrucomicrobiia bacterium | reverse complement strand
CGAAACACCAGCCAATTGGGAGACACTACACTAGCGTGCCGGACCTCACGTCGTCCGACCTGCCGACGAAAGGCTGTGACTGAACCCCTTGCGAACAGCCTCCTCCCCATCGCAAGAACGACACAATCGCAAAATCAGACCGGCTTCACGTCACCAGTGAGAAGAACATGCAGGAATTCGAATGGAAACAAACCTCCACGCGCCGGGAGCGCCCACCCTCTTTCGTGCCACTGCGCGCAACTAAGCGGACTGCAGCGGAATAGGAGCCTCGACCGACTCTTTCTCGGTGGCGACCAGCCTGATTCTCACAGGCGGGACCGTGATCAACCTGGGAAGTCGGGCTAGGCGCCGCCGGTGCCGCTTGGCCAGCAGCTCGAGCAGCTCCCTTTTCGTCATGCACCGGTCCATCCCTTTGTTCATATCTGTAACAGGAGCATGTGCTGTGCCGAAGTGCGGGTTCAGCCCCCCACCCCACAGAGCACTCCATGAGAAGCTTCAGGGCTTCGTGGTGAGATTTCGCGCGGATTTGGGCGGCCATGCCACCCGCGGCAGTTGAGACTGGAAGCCGGTCTAGCGTTCTTTGAACTCCAATGCAAAAACCGACTGCGGCTGCAAATCGAGTTTCTGTCTCAGTGGAATAACCGCGCGGGTCGGCTTGCCAGGCTGGCCACCGTCGCGGCTCACAGCCAGACTGACCTTGCCGGCGCGCATGCCCACATCACCGGGCTCCAGGCGCACAGTCGCTTCGACAGCCTTGTCACTGACATTGGCAAAAAGCAAAAGAAGTCTCTTCTCCCGCGGAATCCGCCACGCCCCTGTGAGGACCGCATCGGTGGCAACCCACCACTCGCCCGACCATTGCCAATCGGCTCTTTCACGCGGCATTTCGCCCTCCAAACGCGGCGGACGCGCCATTTCGCCCGCGTAGAAGTACCGGTGAAATCTGGAACGCGTCAGAATGGTCTTGCGTACGAACGGCAAGTTCGCCGGGTCGCTCGCCTGAGCTGGATCAAACCATCCGATCTGCTCGCCGAACACTAGTTGTTGCCCCGCCTTCATCCGCAACGCCAGGTCCTTGGTCTCGCCACCGCGGTAGGCACGGCCGAACATCTGTATCGCGCCGCCATACACAGCCGGGAAGACCGGCACCTGGCCATCATACTGCCAGTGCCATGTGAGATAGCCGTCCATCCACCGAATGAACGGCTCTCCGTTGCATTCCGTGGTAAGCATGCTCCTGGGCGGCATGTGCTCGCGGATGCTATCGAGCATGGCCCAGTAGCCTTTGTTCCACCAACAGCCGCCTCCGGTCGGGTGACCGTGCCGCTCGTCCATGCAAAGCGTGGGCGCGGCAGCCGCTATCTGGTCGATGTACACTCCGCGCGTGCCTTCTTCACGCAATAACCTCAGCACGATGTCGTGGACGGTTTCCTGCCAAAGACGCGTCGTCGGGCACATGACCGCCAGGCTGACCGGTTGGCCATTGGTTTCCTTGCTGCCGTAACTCTCCACCCACGCCTTCCCATCCTGCCGCTTGGTCGCGGCCTCCAACGCCACACTACTGAACTCGGCGTCCTCCGCCCCCCTGTCGTGCGTGTCCCAAAGTCGTCCGTTGATGTAGGGCATGACGAACACGCCCGCTTTCTGCAGCTCGGCAACGCCCGACGCGAAGTTGGTCTTGGTCGGGAAATAGTGGGGATAATCGTTGTCGAAAGGAATCTGGTGCCAGTTGTACCAGTGAAAACCGACTGGCACTCCGATCTTGTCTCGGAATGACCTGACCGCCGCCACGCACTCGTCGGGCCCACCCCCCGTCATTACCCAGGCGTCCAGCTCCCGCATCCACAAAGCCGTGTCTGAACGACCGTCACGTCCCAGGCGCGGCCACCAACGTGCTTCCCGGCGGGCCCATGTCCTGTAAACAGTCGCCGCGTCAAACCAATCGCCCCGCAGCAATTGCCACACAACATTGCCGCTCAGACTGAAGTCGTTGCCGGGCTGGCCAAGGCCCGGAGCTGGGACTTCGAAACTGATCCGCAGTTCATGTCTGAGAGGGTCGCTCTTGATGTCAATGTTCTTGGTGCTCCCCCACGGATCGTGTGCCCCAATGTACAGGCCGGTCGGGCGCGCCCCCTGCCGATACGCCGCCGCGAATTGCATCGCGCACCACCCACCCGGATAATCACCCCGATATCTGAAATCCCGCCCCCAAACGCCTCGCTGTACTTCCCCAGGACCGCGCGGGAACAATACCGCCCCCTCGTCACCCAGGTCCGGAACGCTCAGCATCGGAAAGATGACGCGTTGCACGGTCACGCTTGGCGACCGGTTGTCCACTCTTAATGTCCATGCCATGGCCGAGCATCTCCTGTCCGCCCTGACCAGCGCCGTGACAGCGACACCCGACAATGCAGTGTCCTGAGGGTCTTTCCACGACAGTTCGAGCCCATGTGGCAGTTTCCTGATGCCCGGTTTCATCCAGCCCGTGGCGGAAGTCACGACTCGGTCGCCGTCCGAGTCGGTCTGGCGCACGGTCATCGCGAAGATAGGGGTTGTGTTTGTGGCCAAGATAGTCTGTGTGCGGCTGTCCAGCAGGTGATTCAGCCGCAGTCCATCCGCGGTCTTCTCGAATACAGCGCCCAAGTCTCCCGCCTGGCACACCGTGATCTGAGCCGTGGGGCCAAGGCTAGATTCGCCAGCTCCGGCTGCGATCGCCTCATGCTCAACGGAAGCCGAGATCAGCCTGAGAAGCAGTGCCGATACCAACAAACGGCTGGACTCTCGTAACAACGGCCGCGCCACTCCGCGCACGCGGTCCGGCGCCTCGCTGGTGATCGTTGTATTCATCGCCGACAGCTTGTTCTGTTTCGTGTCTCTGCGTGTCATTCATCGCCGCTATCCCCTTCGCGAAGTTTTCAAAGCGGGTTTCGCTTCGCAGGAAGGTCAGACAGATATCGCCCGTCGGGCCATTCCTGTGCTTGGCAACCAGGAGATGGACGACCTGGGGTTCGTCCGCCCGCGCAGCCAGCTCCGCGTCTTCTTTCCACTTGTACAGAAGACCGACGACGTCGGCATCCTGCTCGATCGCGCCCGATTCGCGCAAGTCGGAAAGCTGAGGCCTGCGCGGTTTCTCGGCTTTCTCCAGCTCCCGATTCAATTGAGACAACACGATCACCGGCACCGCGAGTTCCTTGGCCAGAGCCTTGAGGCCGTGCGAAACCTCCGCGATCTCCTGCTGCCGGTTCTCAAGCCGCGGCGGGTCCGACCTGCACAGTTGTAGGTAATCGACGATGAACAGATCGATCCCGTGTTTCTTGCGCAACCGCCGCGCCCGCGCTTTGATCTCGAGAATCGACAGGCCAGCGGTGTCGTCAATGTAAAGCGGCGCGGCAGCCAGCTCGCTCGTGGCCTGTTTCATCCGCTCCAGGCCGACGTCGGGAACCAGTCCGTCCCTTAAGTTCGCCAGATTGATCCGCGCTCGTGAGCAAAGCAAACGTAGTGCGAGCGACTCAGCCGACATCTCAAGACTGAAAACCGCCACGGGCAATCGTCGGTCCACCGCGACGCGCTCGGCGATGCTCATCGCAAGCGCGGTTTTGCCGACGCTGGGCCGAGCGGCGATGACGATCATCTCGCCGGCTTGGAAACCGCCGGTCAACCCGTCCAGATCGTGAAATCCGCTCACGATGCCTGTTGGACCGCCGTGAGAGCGCAGCAACTCAGCTCTCGCCAGGGCTCGCAACGCTATCTTCCGCATCCCCTCAGGTAGAGCGAGACTGTCGCCATTGATCTGAAGAACTTCGTGTTCGACGCGGTCAAGAATCTCGCGCACCTCGTTCGAAGAGTCGAAGGCCCAGTCGACACCGTTGCCGCAAGCACGGAGCAGACGCCTGCGAAGGTGCTGTTCGCGCAGAATTTCGACATAGAACTCCAAGCTCGCCGGAGCCGCCACCGCGTCGGGCAGTTGCGCCAAGTACGTCATGCCGCCGGCCGATTCGAGCTGGCCATGCTCCCTGAGACGTTGCGACAGAGTGACGATGTCAACGGGCT
The DNA here is from genome assembly GCA_034677645.1 of Verrucomicrobiia bacterium. GTDB lineage: Bacteria > Verrucomicrobiota > Verrucomicrobiia > Limisphaerales > J093 > JAAYVR01. The sequence goes on along the minus strand of JAXDCU010000109.1, from coordinate 696 downwards.
CTCCGCGATCGAACATCCGCGCCATCGTTTCATAGATTACCCGGTGTCGGATGTCATGGAACGCTTCCGGGTTCCGTCCCAGCCGCTCGATGCACAAATCCACACCCTCGGCCGGGTCCAGCAGCATGCACCCGAGAGCGGCCATTTCGGCTTCGGGCGCGTGCGGCGGCGTCCGTTCTCCATGTCTTGCGCGTCCCGTTTGCAGCTCATGACGGGTTGGGTGGCTGTGAAGGTCGGGAGTCGGGGATTCCGTCACGACGGACTCAGATTCAACGATGTCGGCGTTCACGGCTATGTCGGGAGACCCTCGCGGCGCGGAACAGCGCGACCGCGTAGCATTCGCAATAGCGTTACTATTCGCTATACAGTATGTCAAGCGTCAAATCTACCGAACGTTTTCCCTTGCCACGCACGCCTTCTCGATCCATCCTCCTTTCCCATGAACGCGGTCGGCGAACGCATCCGGCGCAGACGACTCGAACTCGGATGGACCCAGGAACGACTCGCCTCCGAGGCTCGCGTAAGCAAGGGTTTCCTGAGCGATCTCGAAGGAGGCAAACGCAATGTTGGCGCCGACACGCTTCTGGCGCTGGCAACGGCTCTGGGCGTGTCGATGGATTTTCTAATGAAGGGCGGTCCGGTCCGCCCCGGCCCGGGGCCCGTTTACATTGCCCGGTGCCCGGCCCCCGTAGCGCC